>JBEGNG010000137.1:0-8615 GCA_041182645.1 Planctomycetota bacterium | reverse complement strand
GGCCAGTTCGCGGCGGCCGGCCTCGACGCGGCTCTCGATCGTGGCCATCGCCTTGCTCACGCCATCGCCCATCTTGCGGCTGCGCGCGAGTGCGCGCTCGAGGCGCTCGGTGAGGTTCTGTTCCTGGACGAGCAGCGCCAGGTCCTGGTCGGCGATGCCGGACTCGAGCAGCTTCTCGGCGCTCGCCTGCGCGAGGTCGATGTTGGCGACCAGGACGTAGTGCAGGACATCCTGGAGCAGCCGCCCCTGCTCGGCGGTGGCGCCGGCGGCGTCGGTCGGTTCAGCCGCAGCGCCCGCTCCTGCGTCGTCGCCGGCAGGCTCGTCGGCGGCCGGCTCAGAGGCGGGCTCATCCATCGGTTCGTCGGCCGGTTCGTCGGCCGGTTCGTCAGCGGGCTCGGAGGCCGGCTCGGAGGCGGGTTCCGACGGCTCGTCGGGGTCGGTCGGATCGTCGATGGTCACCACCACCGCAGCCGTGGGGAGCGACACCGTCAGGGGAGCCGCCAGCGCCGAGGGGACGAGGCCGAGGGCGAGCAGCAACGAAACGGTCGAGAGCGGTTGGATCACGTCGCGGACTCCGTGGTCGTGGGGTGGCCTCGGCGGGCGCCGTGGCGAGTTTGGGGAGGGTATCGGGCATCGTGGTGCAGTGCAACGAAGCCCCTCACCTCACCTTCGCAGAAACGGCTCGGCAAGTTCCCGGTAACCTCCCACCGTCGGTCGCTGGCCGGAGTCCGGCCAGACGCAGCGAGCTGTGCGCTGCGAGGGAAGCGTGGTGCAACACCACCGCGGACGCGCCGCCGTAACGGGTCGCCGGTCGAACCACCGGCAACCTGACTCAACGATGACCACTGGGCTCCGCGGCCCGGGAAGGTCGAGTCAGGAGCCCGAAGCCGGAAGACCTGCCGACAGCATGCACCGATGCCCCCGCGATCCCGGGGCGAGGGTGCGAGTCCGCGGAGGTTCCGATGCTGCGCTGGTTCCCCATCGTGTTGGCGCTCCTGCCCATGCAGGCGCTTGCCCAGTCACCGTTCGCCGCGAGCGTGGTGTCGTACGTGCCCGGCGCGAATCCAGCCGCAGGGTTCACGAACCCCGCGTCGGCCCTCGGCGAACCCACCCGCTTCACCGGTGGCCCCTTCTTCCCGCAGGCGGTGACTCCGTTCCAGCCGGCGTTCATGAACTCGGAGCTGGTGTCGATCGGTGCGGGCGGCGAACTCGTGGTGGCCTTCGATCATGACGTCGGCGACGATCCACGCAACCCGTTCGGCATCGACCTGATCGTCTTCGGCAACTCGTTCTTCGGCGACGCGGCGTATCCGCAGGGCATGCCCTCGGGCCTGTTCGCCGAAGGCGGCGAGATCGCGCTGAGCGCGGATGGCACGACCTGGGTCACGGTCACCGGCGTGGCGGCCGACGGTTTTGCCCCGACCATGGGTTGGCTCGACGCCTCGCCGTACGACACCGTGCCGGGCATGCAGCCCACCGACTTCACGCGACCCATCGACCCGTCCGTCACGGCGGCCTCGATGATCGGGCAGGAGTGGCCCGCCGTGCGCGCGATGTACGACGGCTCCGGAGGCGGAGCGGGCATCGACCTCGCGCCGCTCGGGCTGGCATCGATCCGCTACGTCCGGGTCCGGGTGCCGGCTGGTGCGATGCAGAGCGCGGAACTCGACGGCTTCAGCGATGTCGCGCCGGAAGGCACGCCCGGTGACCTCGACGGCAACGGCCTCGTCGACGGCGCTGACCTGGGCATCATGCTGAGCGCCTTCGGCACGGCGGGCGGCGCTGCGGACCTGGACGACGACGGCGTCGTCGACGGTGGTGACCTCGGTGCGTTGCTGGCAGCCTGGTCATGAGACGGGCATTCACCTTGATCGAGGTGCTCGTGGTGATCGGGATCGTGGTGATCCTGGTCGGCCTCGTGCTGCCTGCGCTCGGCACGCTGGCGGAAGGCGGCCGCAGCGCGGAATGCCAGTCCAACCTCCGGCAGCTCGCTGCCGCCTCGCAGGCCTACGTCACGCTGAACAAGGAACGCTTCGCACCGGCGGTCCTCATGTTCGCGCCCGGCCCCGGCAGCGGCGTACGGACGCTCTCGTGGGACCTCGACACCGCTCCCGGGCGCGCCCCCCTGCCCGGATCGATCACGCGCCACCTCGATTCGCCCAGCCGCGTGCAGCAGTGCCCGAGCTTCATGGGCAACGAGGCGGGCGGCGATCCCTTCACCGGCTACAACTACAACACGACCTTCATCGGCGCCGAGGGTCGCTTCCCGCAGGTGGGGCCCGGCGGCTCGATCCTCGATGGTTGGTCGAACGTGCGGCTCGGGTTGGCGAGCGCACAGTGCCGGAACACGCAGGCCGCATTGCTGGGCGATGCCGGCTGGGCGGGCGGCACCAACAAGTACATGCGGGCACCCATGAACACCGTCGAGGGTGACCTGCAGATGGTCTGCGCGGGTGCCCAGGCCTTCCGGCACCTGGGGTGCTCGCACGTGGCGCGGCTCGATGGTTCCGTGCACGGCGCCTGCACGAGCTGCGCCGGATCGCTGTCCACGCCCGCGGCACTGTCCGAGGTGATGGGACACCCTGCGAACGGGTTCCTGTCCGACGACGACGCGGCCTACGATCCCCGCTGAATGACACGCATGCCCGAGCCAGGATTGCGCATCGACCGCTGTGTCTGCCACGACGTGACCTTCGAGCGCGCGCTCGAGGTCGCGCGCGCCAAGTCCCTGTCGCTCGACCAGCTCGCCGACGAGCTCGGCTGCACCACGGGCTGCGGCTCCTGCGAGCCCTACCTTCGACGGTGTCTGGCCACCGGCCAGGTCGTCTTCCGCGAAATCATCGAGGACTGAGTCCATGGGACCACACCGTCCATGAAGTCGATCATGAAGGTGCTTCACCGGGGGATCTACAGGGAGAGGCTTCGCCGCCTCGTGGACCTGCTCGTCGAGGTCGTGCGTCCGGGAGATCGCATGCTCGATGTCGGCTGCGGCAACGGCACGTTGCTCAATGCCCTGACCCAAGATCCCCGCTGCCCCAAGGACGTCGTACCGATGGGTGTCGAACGCGTCGCACGCGGCGGCGAGCCCATCCCGGTCGTGTCCTACTCCGGCGGCAGGCTGCCCTTCGACGACGCCTCGTTCGACGTCGTCACGATCGCTGACGTGCTGCACCACGAACCGGACGACGAAGCGCTCCTCCGAGAGTGCCTGCGCGTCGCCCGGCGCGTCGTCGTCGTGAAGGACCACACGCGCGAGGGGCCGCTGGCCCAGTGGCGGATCTCCCTGATGGACTGGGCCGCCAACGCGCCGTACGGCGTGCCGTGCCTGTATCGCTACCACTCGCTGACCGAGTGGAGGGCGCTCTGCGCGCGCGTGCACGCGCCGATCGCGGATCTCATCAGCCCGATGCGCCTTTACCCACCAGGATGGGAGTTGCTGTTCGGCGGGCGCCTGCAGGTCGTGGTCGTGCTTGACGCCGCCGCCGCGCGCGCGAATTGATCGAGCCAGCCTAGCTCACGCGCGCCCGAAGCGGCGCTCGAGTTCGGCCGTCGTCAGCCGGAACGCCGTCGGGCGACCATGCGGGCAGCGATCGGGGCGATCGATGGTGGCGCGCCGCGCCAGGAGCGCCGCCACCTCCGACGGCGAGAGTCGATCACCGGCCTTGACGGCGGCCTTGCAGGCCATCATGTCGAGCACCTCGGCGAGGGCGGCCTCCGATGCACGCGGGTCATCCGCCTGCAGGTCGCCCGCGACGACCGCGGCCAGGAACTCGCGCGCGCCGACGCCGCGCTCGACCAGGAAGCTGGGCACGCTGTGCACCGCGATGGAGCGCGCACCGCCCGGCGTGCACTCGAGGCCCAGACGATCGAGGATCGGCGCGAGCGACTCGATCCGCTCGATGGCTCCGGGTCCGCAGTCGACGAGCTCGGGCACGAGCAGGCGCTGGCGTTCGAGCGGCGCACGCTCGACCCGGGCCTTGAGCTCCTCGAACATGACCCGCTCGTGCAGCGCGTGTTGGTCGATCACGGTGATGCCGTCACCGTCCTCGACGACGATCCAGGCGCGGTCGACCTGCATGAAGCGCACGGGAGCCGAGGCAGCGACGGCATCGGGCGTCGCCCCGCCCACGCGGGCAGGTTCCGGTGGCGCGCCCGCGACCTGATCGGGACGCGTCTCCTGTACGCCGGACGATGGACGCGCGGCCATGGTGACCTGCACGACGCCGCGATCACCGCCGTCGTCATGCACGATCGCGCGCTGCGGCGAGCCCAGCGGCAAGGGCAGCGTCGGCTCGGCGTGCTCCATCGCCGGTGCATGTCCGTGGGCCACGAGCCCGCGGCGCTCGAGTGCCTGCGCCACGGCCCGCCGGACCGCGCGGTGCACGAGGCTGGGGAAACGCAGCCTGACCTCGGTCTTCGCCGGGTGCACGTTCATGTCCACCGCGCGCGGATCGAGTTCGATGAAGAGCGCGTACACCGGGTGGACCGACGGATCCATCAGGCCGCGGAAGGCCTCGCGCACGGCGTGCTGCAGCGAGCGGTCCTCGATGGACCGGCCATTGATGAGGATCCACTGGTTCCGTGCGGAGGCCTTCGCCGCGGACGGCGTACCGACCACGCCGCCGATCCGGATGGGCCCGTGCAGCTCCGCCGCCTCGAGTTCGAACGACAGATCGAGCAGCTCCGTCGCCAGTCCGGCACCGAGGACCTCGATGCACCGCGTGCGCTCATCCTGCGGCGGCACGTCCATCAGGACGCGACCGTCGCTGGTGAGGCGGAAGCCGATCCCGGGGGCGCCGAGGGCGACGGCGTCGATCGCATCGTGCACGCGGCCGGTCTCGGCGGCCTGGCTGCGCAGGAACTTGCGCCGCGCAGGCACGTTGCGGAAGAGCGTGCGCACCTCGACGACGGTGCCCGCCGCACCGGCAGCCGGCCGGGGGCCGTTGATGACGCCGCCGTCGACCTCGATCGCATGCGCGTGCGGCGCGCCGGGCGTGCGGCTCGTGATGCGCAGCTGCGCCACGCTGCCGATGCTCGCCAGCGCCTCGCCGCGGAAGCCGTAGCTCGCCACGGCCTCGAGGTCGTCGAAACTCGCGATCTTGCTCGTGGCGTGCGCCGTCACGGCAAGCAGCAGCTCGTCCGCATCGATGCCGTTGCCGTCGTCGCTCACGCGGATCAGGTCGGCCATCGAGAGCGTTCTCGACGAGCTCCTTCACGACGCTCGCCGGGCGCTCGACCACCTCGCCGGCGGCGATCTGGTTGACCAGGTCGGGCGGCAGCAGGCGGATCGGCATCAGGACTCCCGCATGGCCAGCGGCAGGCGGCGGCCCGGGCCGAACGCGCGCGCGCTCACCTTGGGCACGACGCCGGCCTGCTCGCGCTTGTACTGCGCACGGTCGATCGCCAGGCACCAGCGGCGCACGAGGGCCTCGTCGAGCCCGGCCTCGCGCGCGATGGTCGCGGGCGCGTGCTCCAGGTCCACGAAGCCGTGCACGATGGCGTCGAGCTGGTCGTACGGCGGCAGCGTGTCCTGGTCGAGTTGGTCGGGCCGCAGTTCCGCGCTCGGCGGCTTCGTGATGCTGCCCTCGGGAACGGGCGGCCGCGCGAAGCCGGCGCGCACGTGGTGGTCGTTCATCCAGCGTGCGAGGGCGTAGACCCGGCCCTTGGTGAGGTCGCCGATCGGCGCGATCCCGCCGCACATGTCGCCGTAGAGCGTGGCGTAGCCGACCGCGAGCTCGCTCTTGTTGCCCGTGCTCACGACCATGGCACCGGTGGCGTTGGAGAGCGCCATCAGCGTGAGGCCGCGCAGCCGGCTCTGCAGGTTCTCGTCGGCAAGGCCCTCGAGCGGCTGCGCCGTGCCGATCGTGCGCGCGAGCAGCGCATGCGCGTCGGCGATCGGGAGCAGGTCCGGCTCGGGCATGCCCAGTGCGGCGGCCGTGGCCCGGGCATCGGACAGCGAATGGTCGCTGCTGAACCGGCTGGGCATCATGACGCCGCGCACGTTGGCGGCTCCCAAGGCCCGCACGCAGAGCGCCGCCACGACGGCGCTGTCGATGCCGCCCGAGAGGCCGACGATCGCCTTCGTGTGGCCGGTCTTGCGCAGGTACCCCCCGATCGCCATGACGAGGGCACGGAACGTGTCATGCTGGTCGTCGCGCGGCTCGATCGGGCGCGGCGCCATCGACAGGTCGAGCGTCTCGACCGACTCGGCGAAGCGCGCGAGTTCCGCGATGGACCCGCGCGGACCGACCAGCGCACTCGCTCCCTCGAAGACCAGGTCGTCGTTCGCACCGGCCTGGTTCACGCTCACGACCGGCCCGGCGATGCGCCCGGCTGCATCGCGCAGGATCGCCGCCTGCCGATCGTGCTTGCCCAGGCGGAACGGGCTCGCGCTGAGCACGACCAGCCCCTGCACCCCGAGCGCCGCGCACTCCCCCACCGGATCGCAGGCGTAGCGGCCCGGACCGACGGCATCGTCCGCGCGCCAGAGGTCCTCGCAGACGAGCACGCCCAGCCGCAGGCCCGAGCACTCGATCACCAGCGGCGCGGTGCCGGGCTCGAAGTGGCGCCACTCGTCGAAGACGTCGTAGGTCGGCAGCAGGCGCTTGTCGTACCAAGCCTCGATGCGTCCTCCGCGCAGGAACGCCACCGCATTGCGCACGCGGCGGCCGACGCGCCGCGGCGAACCGACGAGCATCGGCAGCGGGCATGCTGCGGCGAGTCCCTCGACGGCGCGTTCGCAGCGCTCCACGAAGCCCTCGCGCTCGATCAGGTCGCGCGGCGGGTAGCCGCAGATGGCCAGCTCGGGCGTCACGGCAAGTCCGGCTCCCTGCGCCGCGGCGGTGCGGGCCGCATCCAGCAGGCGCGACAGGTTCCCCTGCAGGTCGCCGACGACCGGATCGATCTGGAGCGGCGCGATGCGCATGCGCGCTCAGTCCTCGCCGAAGCGCGAGAGCCCCATGCGCGAACGCTCGAGCACCGTGATGCCGCAGTCGCGCAGCGCCGCATAGACCTGCTCGGCGTGCTCGGGACCGCGCACCTCGACCTGGCAGAGCACCTGCACCTTGCTGATGTCCGGCCCGCCGAACGCGCGCTCGTGGCTCACCTGCTTCACGCTCGCGCCGGCCGTCGCCAGCGTGGTCGCGAGTTCGGCGAGCCCGCCGGGGCGGTCCTTGATGATGGCCGTGAACTGCACGATGCGGCCGTCGACGGCAAGGCCGTGCTCGATGACGCGCGCGAGCGTGGTGGGATCGATGTTGCCGCCGCAGAGCATGAGCGCGACGCGCTTGCCCTTCAGGTGCGGCACCCGGCCGGCGATGAACGCGGCGAGGCTCGCTGCACCGGCACCCTCGACCACACCCTTCTCCCACTCGATGAGCCGCAGGATGGCCAGGGAGATGGCTTCCTCGCCGACCTCGATGACCTCGTCCACATGGTCGCGCGCGATCGAGAACGCCAGATCGCCCACCTCGGGCACCGCGAGACCGTCGGCGAGCGTGGGCTCCATCGCCACGCGGACGGGATGCCCCGCATCCATCGCCGCACGGAAGCTCGCGGCGCGGAACGGCTCGACCCCGATCACCTTCGTGTCGGGCGACACGGCACGTGCCACGAGCCCGGTTCCCGCGAGCAGGCCGCCGCCGCCGATCGGCACGATCACGGCATCGAGGCGCTCGACCTGCTCGAAGACCTCGAGGGCCATCGTGCCGGCGCCGGCGATGATCGAGGCGTCGTTGAAGCCGTTGATGTAGGCCAGCCCCTCCATGCCCACGAGCTGGTCGGCGCGCACCCGCGCCTCGGCGATGTTGTCGCCGTACACGACCACGCGCGCACCGAGTTCCTTGCAGCGCACCTGCTTGACGAGCGGTGCGAACCGCGGCATGCAGACGGTGACGGGGATCCCCAGGTCACGCCCGTGGAACGCGAGGGCGAGCGCGTGGTTGCCGGCGCTCGCCGCGATCACGCCGCGCGTGCGCTGGCTGGCATCGAGCTGCAGCAGCGTGTTGCGCGCACCGCGTTCCTTGAAGGATCCCGTCGCCTGGCGGTAATCGAGCTTGCAGAAGATCTCGGCCCCGAAGTGGTCGCTCAGGGCCGAACTGCGACGGCACGGGGTGCGCTCGATGCCGCCGGCGATGCGGGCGGCCGCGGCCTTCACGTCCTCGAAGGTGACGGTGGCGACCGTCATGCGTCAGGCCACCGGCCCGGCCGCACGGACCTCGGGGGCGATGTCGAACTTCTGGTCGTTCGCGCGGAACTTCTGCGCAAGCTCCTTCGCCTTCGCGTCGTACGCGGCCTTGTCCTTCCAGGTGTTGCGCGGGTCGAGCACCTCGGCCGGAACGCCGGGGACGGCGGTCGGCATCTCGAGGCCGAAGACCGGGTGCTTCACGCACGGGACCTTGGCCAGCGAGCCGTCGAGGATGGCCGTCACCATGGCACGCGTGTAGGCGAGCTTGAAGCGGCTGCCGACGCCGTACGGACCGCCGGTCCAGCCGGTGTTGAGGAGCCACACGTGCGATCCGTGCTTGCGGATGCGGTCGCTCAGGAGGCGCGCGTAGACCATCGGCGGGCGCGGCATGAAGGGGCCGCCGAAGCACGCGCTGAAGTTCGGCTGCGGC
>JBEGNG010000136.1:5675-14728 GCA_041182645.1 Planctomycetota bacterium | reverse complement strand
GCCCAGGATGCACGCAGCGGAGCGGTCGACCGTGCGTAGTCCCGTCTTCCTCGCGGCACTCGTCATCGCGCTGCTTCTGGACAGTGCGTTCCTCCAGGTGCTGGCGGTCGGCAGCGCACGACCGTGGCTCTTCCCGGTCTTGCTGGCCTTCGTGTGCTTCAACGCCAGCAAGTCCGCGGCTTGGTGGTCGGCGCTCGGCATTGGGATCGCCTACGACCTTGTCTCCCCGGTCGCCTCCGATGGCGGTGGCCCGATCGTGGTCATCGGGCCCAACGCGATCGGTTGCCTGCTCGCTGCGGCCGCGGCGATTCCGCTGCGTGGCGTGGTCTTCAAGCGCAACCCGGTCGCCGTCGGCGTGCTGGCCGGTGCGCTCCTGGTGATCCATCAGGTCGGTTGGTTCGCGGGGTGGACCGTGCGCGGCTGGCTGGGTGACCCCGTGCCCTGGTCGGTCGGGCAGGTCGGCAGCGCGATGCTGGCGTCGTTCTGGGCGGCGGTCGCGACGGCGCTGCTCGGGGTGCCCGTCAGCTTCATGCTCGACCGGATCGAAGGCTGGTGGGGGTTCCCGCCCATCGGCAGCGTCGCAAGGCGCGTCTGATCGCCGTAGAGTGCGGCCATGCAGCATGCAGGACCCACCTGGCGTGGCCCGGCCCTGGCGCTCTTCGATGCCCCGGCTCGCGGCATGGGGCCGTTGGACGACCTGCGCTCGAGCGGGGAACACCGGCTTGGCGCGCTGACCGGCATCGAACGGATCCAGGCTGCCTTCGGTGCGACGCCCATGCTGGCCGCTGCGCCTGCCGTGCGCGCGGTGGTTGCGGAGCGCTGGCCCGGTCGATCCGTGACGGGCGGGGATCTGCTGGCGATCAATGGGTCCTGCACCCTCGCACCGGGCCTCCGCGAGGCGATCGCCGGGCTCTCGTCCGGTGAATCGATCACCGAGCGCGGCACCATCGTGGCCGTGCGATGCGCCGCCGCCGAACTCGAGGCCCACGTCATGCACGGTGCCGCGATCGGGTCGCGTTCGGTGGAGCTGCAGCAGGCTTCGCTCGCCTCGACCCCCTGGGCGACGCTCGACCTGCTTCCGCGCACGTTGGCCGACGACTTGGCGCTGCTGATCGCGCATGGAGCCGCCACGGTCGGTGGCCGCCGCGCGGACCTCGGTGACCATCCCGTGCAGGTGGCTGCCGGGGCGACCGTGTGTCCGGGCGTGATCATCGATGCATCCAAGGGTGCCGTGGTCGTCGCGGATGGTGCGACCATCCGTCCGGGTGCGATCCTCATCGGCCCTTGTGCGGTCCTCGAGGGCGCCTGGGTCGCCGAACGCGCGGTGATCAAGGCGAACACCGTCATCGGCCCGCGCTGCAAGGTCGGGGGCGAGGTCGGCTCGGTGATCTTCCACGGCAACGGCAACAAGGTGCATGACGGCCACCTCGGCGATTGCCTCGTCGGCGAGTGGGTCAACATCGGCGCCGGCGCCACGGGCAGCAACCTGCTCAACACCTACGGCGAGGTGACCACGCGGCTCGAGCCATCGGGCTCGGTCGAGCGCACGGGTCGCATCTTCTACGGCGGCATCGTCGCAGACCACGCCAAGGTGGGCATCATGGCGGCGATCACGACCGGATCGAGTTTCGGAACCGGTGCGATGATCGCGTGCGACCGGCCTCCTGCGTGCGTCGACCGCTTCGCCTGGCTGACGCCGGAACGCTCGGCACGCTTCCGGTGGGACCGCTTCGAGCAGACCATGCGGGCGGTCATGGCTCGGCGCGGCGTCGAGCCCGGGCCTGCACTCTTGGCGCGTCTGCGCGACCTTCACGCGGCCGGCGAGGCCGCCTGACGTGGCCGATCGCCTCTGCATCATCGATGGCCACGCGCAGTTCTTCCGCGCGTACTACGCGATCCGCGGCGGGCTCAACAGCCCCGTCACGAACGAGCCGACCAACATGGTCTACGGCTTCTGCCAGATGCTGCTGAAGCTCCTGCGCGACGGCGGATGCTCGCACGTGGCGCTCGTGATCGATGCAAGCGGCGACACCGAGACCTTCCGGTCCGAGCTCTACCCCGAGTACAAGGCGCATCGCGAGCCGCCGCCCGAGGATTTCGACGGTCAGGTCGAGCGGTGCCTGGAGCTGGCGCGCCTGGCGGGCATCCCCATCTTCGCGGAAGGGCGCGTCGAGGCCGACGACGTCATCGCGACGCTCGTCCGTCGGGTGCGGCGCGAGCATCCCGAGGCGTCGATCCGGATCGCCAGCAAGGACAAGGACCTGGCGCAGCTCCTCGATGCCCGCACGGTGCTGTACGACGTGCAGGCCGGCACCGAACTCACGGCCGAGGGGCTCTTCGACAGCAAGGGCGTGCGGCCCGAGCACGTGGTCGACATGCTCACGCTCATGGGCGACTCGGTCGACAACGTGCCGGGCGTACCGGGCATCGGACCGAAGACTGCCGCGCAGCTCGTGGTGCAGTACGGCTCCGTCGAAGGCGTGCTCGAGCACCTGGCCGACCTCACGCCCAAGCGGCGCGAAGCGATCGAGGCATGCCGGGACCAGTTGGCGCTGGCGCGCACGCTGGTCAGGCTGAAGGACGACTGCGACGTGGCCTGGGAGTACGACCGGAGCAGGGTCGACGCCCCCTCGATCGACGCCACGCGCCTGCTGGCGCTGCTGGACCTCCTGGGCTTCGGCCGGCTTCGTCAGGAATGGTCGGCGTGGCTCCGCGCAGGGGGCGCGGTCATGCCGGCCTCCGCCGCGACGCCTGAGCCCACTCCCACGGCCGCACCGGCAGCCCGCTCGCCGCGTCAGCCAGCCAACGAGTCTGCCGAGGGCACGCTGTTCGCCGGCCTCGCTGCGGACCATGAGCCGCAACCGGTTGCCCAGCAGGCCACGTGTTCATGGTCGCTGCTCACGACCGTCGAGGCACTCGCCGCATGGATCCAGTCCGTCCGTGCCGCGTGTGCGGATGGCGCCGTGCTGGCCTTCGATACCGAGACCGACGAGCGGCCGCCGCGAACGCCGTGCATGGTCGGCTTCAGCGCCAGCGTGAAGGCAGGGGAAGCGGTGTACGTGCCCATGCGGAGCGCGGATCCATCGGGTCACCTCGATGTGGACGCCGCCGTGGCGTTGCTCAAGCCGTTGCTTGAGGATGCGTCGATCCGCAAGGTCGCGCACAACGCCAAGTTCGACCTGCAGGTGCTGCGCGCGCACGGCATCCGCGTGGCGGGCCTGGTCGCCGACACGATGATCGAGAGCTTCCTGCTCGAGCCCGAGCGCTCGACCCACGGGCTTGGTGACGTCGCGCAGCAGCGGCTCGGCCAGGCCAAGCTCTCGATGGAAGCCCTCACTGGCAGCGGGCCGCACCGTCGGACGCTCGACCGGGTCGATGCCGCGCTCACCGGCGCCTACGCGGCCACGGATGCCGACCTGACCCATCGGCTCCATGCCCAGCTGTCACCGCAACTCGATGCGCAGGGCCTCCGCGCGCTGCACGACGAGGTGGAGCTGCCGCTCGTGCAGGTCCTCGCCGACATGGAGTGGAACGGCATCCGGGTCGAACGCGATGAACTGCAGCGACAGCGTGCGCGGCTCGAGGCCTTGATCGTCGATCTGCGTGGGCGCATCGCCGAGGCATCGCCCGTCGCCTTCAACCCGGACAGCCCCAAGCAACTGGCGTCGGTCCTGTTCAACCCGGTCGATGCCGCCGTCCCCGGGCTCGGACTCCCGGTCGTGAAGCGGACCAAGACCGGCGCGAGCACCGATGCCGAAGTGCTCGAGGCGTTGGCCGATGATGCGTCCGTCAGCAGTCCGCTCCCGGGGCTGATCGTGGAGTACCGGCAGCTCACGAAGCTCGTGGGGACCTACCTCGTCGCCCTCGAGCAGGCGATCGATCCGACCGATGGCCGTGTGCACGCCTCGTTCCACCAGACCGGCGCGGCCACGGGGCGGCTGTCGAGTTCGGACCCGAACCTGCAGAACATTCCGATCCGCACCCCGATCGGCCGCGAGATCCGCGCCGCGTTCACGGCACCACCCGGCTCCGTGCTGCTGGCCTGCGACTATTCGCAGGTGGAGCTGCGCGTGCTGGCGCATCTCTCGGGCGATCCCGCCCTGTGTGCCGCGTTCGCCGGCGGCCAGGACATCCATACGGCCGTCGCGGCCGAGGTGCACGGCATCGGTCTGGACCAGGTCACGCCCGAGCAGCGCAACGCCGCCAAGATGGTGAACTTCGGCATCGTGTACGGCATCACCCCGCACGGCCTGGCGCGCCGCATGGGTGCGGGCACGAGCCAGGCCCGGGCCAAGGAGATCATCCAGGACTACAAGGCGCGCTTCGCAGGGATCGAGGCCTTCCTCCAGCAGTGCATCGACGATGCCCGCACGCGCGGCTATGCGACCACGATCCTGGGGCGTCGTCGGCCCGTCCCACAGCTCCAGTCGCGCAACGGCAACGAGCGTGCACTCGGGCAGCGGATCGCGGTCAACACCGTGGTGCAGGGGAGCGCCGCCGACCTCATCAAGGTGGCCATGGTCGCCGTGCACCGTGGCCTGCCGTCGGTCTGCCAGGGCGCCCGACTGCTGCTGCAGATCCACGACGAACTCGTCCTCGAGGTTCCGGAGTCGGCCATCACGACGGTCCAGCCTTGGGTTGCCGAGCGCATGCAGCAGGCGATTCCCATGCGCGTGCCGATCCTGGTGTCGAGCCACTGGGGAACGCGCTGGCTCGACGCCAAGTGACGGTCCGTCCCGGATAAACGGGCTGCCACGCACCTGTGGATGCATGGTCCGGTGGGTTGACGAACCACTGGAAGCCGCTACACTTTCCCGTCCACGGCCAGCGATGGTCGTGGGGCGCTTCGGCGCTGGTTAGGGGTGGTAGCTCAATTGGTTAGAGTACCGGCCTGTCACGCCGGTGGTTGCGGGTTCGAGTCCCGTCCGCCTCGTTCAAACGCCCTCGCTCGATGACCTCGGCCGAGGGCGTTGTCGTTCCCGGAGCGCTGCATGGCACACCGCATCGATCCAGACGAGGGCCCGTCGGCCGATGACATCCGTCGCCTGCAGCGGGCGCGTCCGGGCTATTGCCCCGAGTGCGGCCGTGCAGTCGCGGAGGACGCCGACATCTGCCCGGGCTGCGGTCACTGGATCGCGGGAGCACCCCTGCGGGAGCCGCCGGTCGCGCATCATGTGCGCAGGCAGCACCGTGTGTTGCTGGCGCTGATCCTGTTGGGCCTGATGCTGCTGCCCCTGCTGCGTGCGTGTTCGTGAGCGCCGACGAAAACCGCCCCATCCGGATGGACGGGGCGGTTTCAGTGCCTCGGCAAGGATTCGAACCTTGGACCCGCTGATTAAGAGTCAGCTGCTCTACCAGCTGAGCTACCGAGGCGTGGGGCGGGAAGTATAGGAACAGCCCGCCCGATCCGCAACCGATCGGGTGCCTCAGGCCTCCGCCTTCTGCCGCGCGCCGCAGCACTTGCCGTACTTCTTGCCGCTGCCGCACGGGCAGGGCTCGTTCCGGCCCACGATCGCGGCGCCATCCACCGGCTTGCGCGGCGCGGCAGGGAGCGGCGCCGGAGGCTGGTTCGACGGTGCTTCCTGCGCGGACTGCGGTGTCGGCGCCGTTGGCCGCGGCATCGCCAGCTGAAGGCGCCCCTTGAACACCAGGTCCGTCACGCGGTCCCGCGCGGCCAGTTCCATCTCGGCATAGAGCCGGCTCGACTCGCGCTTGAACTCGATGCGCGGGTCCTTCTGGCTGAAGCTGCGGAAGCCGATCGAGTCGCGCAGCTGGTCCATGGCGTGCAGGTGGTCCTTCCAGGTCGCGTCGAGCACCTGCACGAGCACCATCTGCTCGAACATGGACAGCTCCTCACGATGCTTGGGATCGGTCGATGCACGTTCACGCACGATCGCCACCAACCGCTCCCGGATCTCGCGGGGGTCACTCGAAGGCAGCGTCGCCGGCGTCCAGTCGACGCCGTGGCGCTCGCGCGCCCAGGCACAGAAGTGCTCGAGCGCTTCGGGCTGCTGCGCAGCCAGCATGGCACCGGTGCGCTCGACCCAGGCATCGATCGCGAAGCTGACTTCGCGATCGCCGTAGATCGTGCGGGCCAGGCGCTGGAGGGTGGCGGTCACCTCCTTGGCGTCGGGCGACCCACCCAGATCCGCGACCGTGACCGGGCGGTTCCACTTGGCGCTGCACCAGCGTGCGAGCTCCGTACGGCTCCAGTCGCCCGACACCATGGGTTCGAGGGCGGCCGTGTCGATCGCCTCGAACCGCGCGGTCATCGCCGCCTCCAGCGCGGCGCGGACCTCGCGGCGGCCACCGGACACCTGTGCGTCGGTGAGCGTGCACGCCCAGGTCTTCTGCGCCCACTCGCGCAGGAGCGCCGGATCGAGGTGCTCGGCGTCCTCGTCGGGCAGGAACTCGTTGAGCGCCGTGTCGATCGAGGCGAGCGCCTCTTCGTGGGTGTCGGTCCGGACCGCGCGGAGCATGCCGTCCCGGTCCTTGCCCCGGAACCGCTCGGGCTCGACGTGCACGCCGTAGTGCTCCCACACCCACTCGCTCACGCAGCGCGGTGCGTGGAGCGGGTCGAGGTAGGTGGCCACGGCATCGGTGACCGACGAGTCGATCGACTCGAGCACGATGGACCGCAGGTCCTTGCCCTCGAGGATCCGCTGGCGCAGGCCGTAGAACTTGCCGCGCTGGACGTTCAGCGGCTCGTCGTATTCGAGGATGCTCTTGCGCATCTGGAAGTTGCGCTCCTCGACCTTCTTCTGGGCCCGTGCGACCGCCCGGGTCAGCATGGGCGCCTCGATGGCATCGCCCTCGCGCATGCCCAGCACGCTGAGCGCCTTGAGCGTCGCGGGCCCGGCGAACATCTTCATCAGGTCGTCCTCGAGCGAGAGCAGGAACCGGCTCGAGCCCGAGTCGCCCTGGCGGCCGGCCCGGCCGCGGAGCTGGTTGTCGATGCGTCGGCTCTCGTGGCGCTCGGTGCCGATGATGTGCAGCCCGCCCATCGCCTCGACGGTGGCGTGGAAGCCGATGCGGTGGAGCTGGAACGATCCCGTCGAGTCGAGTGCCTTCAGCAGCGTCGCCGACTTCGCCTTCTTGGCATCACCCTCGGACATGCCGGCATGCTCGATGGCCCAGGCCCGCAGCGTGCGCAGCTGGACCTCATCCAGCGGCAGCGAGGCGGCCTCGGCCTTGTCGACGCTCGCCTGGGTGGCGGCGAGGTGGCGCCAGCAAAGGTCGAGCACCGCATCGTCGCCCTGGTCGGCGGTCGCCTCCCGGGGGCAGATGTTGCGCTTCTTCCAGTGCTCGATCAGGTCGGCGCGCGCGATGCGGCCGAGCTTGATGTCGGTGCCGCGGCCGGCCATGTTGGTGGCGATCATCACGGCACCGAGCTGGCCGGCACCCGCGACGATCTCGGCCTCGCGTTCGTGCTGCTTGGCGTTGAGCACCTCGTGGCGGATGCCGTGGCGGCGCTTGAGCTCGGCGGCGAGGAACTCGCTCTTCTCGACGCTCGTGGTGCCCACGAGCACCGGTCGGCCGAGGTCATGGTGCCGACGGATCTCCTCGATGACGGCGCTCCACTTGTCCTTCACGCTGACGTAGACCTGGTCGTCGCGGTCGTCGCGCGCGATCGGCAGGTTGGTCGGGATGCTGACCACGTCGAGCCGGTAGATCTCGTGGAACTCCTCGGCCTCGGTGTCGGCGGTGCCGGTCATGCCCGCGCGGTGCCGGTAGAGCTTGAAGTAGTTCTGCACCGTGATCGTGGCCATCGTCTGCGTTTCCTGCTTGATGGGCACGCCTTCCTTGGCCTCGACCGCCTGGTGCAGGCCGTCGGACCACTGGCGACCGACCATCTTGCGGCCGGTGTTCTGGTCGACGATGACCACGCCGAGCTGGCCGGTCTCGTCCTGCGCGATGACGTAGTCGCGGTCACGCTGGTAGACGGTGTGCGCCCGCACGGACTGTTCGAGCAGGTGCGGCATGTCCATGTTCTCGCCGACGTAGAACGAGCCGATCCCGGACACGCGCTGCGCCTCGGCGATGCCGGCGCTGGTGATGGTCGCGCGCTTCTTGTCGAGCTCGACCTCGTAGTACTGGGCGTGGAGGTCGCGCTCGGCCTCGAGCTTGGGGATGGATCGGCGGGTGTCGTCGAGCCGCTTGCGCAGCTCGGGCTTCTGCGATGCATCCCGCACGTTGCGCAGGTCGCCCTCGAGCCCGGCGGCCATCGAGCGGGCCTTGGACACCGCCTCGTCGGCCGCGTTCCAGGCCTGCTGGCGCTCGACCAGGTGGCGCGCCAGCCGGTCCGCCAGGTCGTAGCGGGGGGTCTTGTTGTAGGCCGGCCCGCTGATGATGAGCGGCGTGCGGGCCTCGTCGATCAGGATCGAGTCGACCTCGTCGACGATCACGAAGTCACGACGCTTCTGGACCTGGTCCTCGGCGCGCTGCTTCATGTTGTCGCGCAGGTAGTCGAAGCCGAACTCGGCGGTGGTGCCGTAGACGACGTCGCAGCGGTAGGCATCCTGCTTGCCCTCCGTCGACTGCATGTGCACCGGGTGGATCGCGCCCGCGGTCAGGCCGAGCGCGCGGAAGAACGGGAAGGTCCAGTCGCGGTCGCGCTGCACGAGGTAATCGTTCACGGTGACGACGTGCACCTGGTGGCCACTCACGGCGGCGAGATAGCTGGCCAACGGTGCCACGATCGTCTTGCCTTCACCGGTCTTCATCTCGGCGATCTTGCCCTCGGAGAGCACGATCGCCCCGATGATCTGCACGTCGAACGGGCGTGCGCGGAAGGGAGGCTTGCTCATCGGGAGCACCGCGCGGACGGCCTCGTACAGCGCATTGGGCAGGTCCATGGTGACCCACGCCGGGGTCGGCGCGACGCAGCCGAGAAGGTCGCCCTCGGCCGGGGCATCCGGCAGCAGGGCCGCCTGGGCGCGTGCAGCCTCGAGCAGCGCGCGCGCTTCCTCGGGCAGCTGGGATGCGTCGAAGGCGAGGTCGGGGTTCAGCACGTTGCGGATCCCGACCGAGCGGTCCATGGCCTCGCGCGCGAC
>JBEGNG010000136.1:0-5624 GCA_041182645.1 Planctomycetota bacterium | reverse complement strand
GCGCGGAACTCGGCCGTGCGTTCGCGCAGCTGGGCATCGGTCAGGGCGCGGATCGAGGGTTCGAGGGCATTCACCTGGTCCACGATGCGCAGGTATCGCTTGACCATGCGCTGGTTGCGGGTGCCGAAGAGCGAACGCATGACGGAACTGATGACGGGTACGGCCATGATGGGTCCTTTGTGGTGGTGAACCTCGTCGCACGGCGACGGGCACACGGTGTCGTGATGATCGGGAGAATCGCGAGGGAGTCGACGTCGCTCACGCCATCGGCGGAGGCATCGGCCCGCGGCCCTGATCCGTCCAGACGCTGACGCGGCCTGCAGTCAGGCTGCGGCAGGCGATGCACGGCTCGGTGCCGGCGAACAGGGTGGTCCGGGTCGCCTGGATCACCGCGGTCTGGGCGGCACCGCGGACATCCACCATCGCGGTGGCGTCGATCCGTTCGGTGGTGGCGGGCACGGCCCCGCTTGCGGCTGCAAGCGTGAGCACGAGCACCAGGACCTGGATGAGGGCGGCAGTGACCACGGTCCCGTAGTGTGGCGTGTCCGAGTCGGTCGTGCAACCGCCCGGAGCGGGTTATGACGCGACCGCTTCGACCATGCTGCCGTAGTCGGGCCGATCACCGGCCGTGCGGTGGCGGAACTCCGCCTCGATCCGGCCGCGATGCACCACGAACACCCCGGGCATCTGCAATGGATCACCGACCGGCTGGCCTGCACCGTGGCCCTTGGCCAAGGCATGGGTCCCTCGCCACCAGACCATGGGTCCGAAGAGCCCAGCGAAGGAGCCACGGGTCAGCCCGAACGCAGCATGGATGCGACGGCGAGGGTCGCTGACACGGTGCCAGTGACCGGCTCCGTGAGCGGCGAGGAAGCCTGCCGCCTCGGCCTCCGCGGCCATGTGGACCACGACGATGGTCACGCCGCGGCGACGAAGTGCGTCCTCATCACGGACGAGGTCCGCGATGGTCTCCCGGCAGAAGGTGCAGCCGAAGTGGCGGAGGAACACCACCATCAGACGGTGGGAGCGGCTGAGCTCGATGAGGTTCGTGCCGTGCTGGTCCACCGCGATCGCCATGGCCTCGCCGCGGGTCAGGACCGGAAGGTGGGCATCGTCCTGCGTGGAGGTGCGCCAGGCGTCACGCAGGATCAGACCGAATGGGATCCACCAGAGCAGGTCGTTGGTGAGGATCGTCCAGCCGAAGCTCCAGGGAATCTCGCCCCGGGATGCGCACCAGACGAAGCCGATGGGACCGAAGATCTTGCCCAGGAGCCCGACCAACGTGATGGGCCAATGCCGGATGGGGTCAAGGCTCGCACAGAGGTAGCCGACCCCGAAGACGCCGATCACCATCCCCAAGCACTGCCAGATGCCCCGCGCCGGCCCCGTGAAGGGCTCCATGCCGGCCAGCCGCGGCATGAGATCGGGAAGCAGGACGACGGTTGCCCCCCAAACCAGGTTGTACAGCCCCGCGGCCAGGAGCCAGCGTCGATGGGTCGTGGGGTCGACAGCGAGGGGAACCACGGTACGGCTTCGCTAGGATGGTCCCGTTGGATTCCGGCCCAGTAGCTCAGCGGTCCAGAGCAGTCGACTCATAATCGATACGACCTCGGTTCGAATCCGAGCTGGGCTACTACGCTTCCACCCCATGAAGCGTCTCGCTGAACGCCTCGACCGTGACCGCGCCGCCGGGCGCGGCAGCCTGATGCCGTTCCTGACGGCCGGAAGTCCGTCCTTGGATGCCACGGTCGAGACGATCCGTGTCCTCGATGGCCTCGGCGTTGCAGCCATCGAGATCGGTTTCCCGTTCAGCGACCCCATCGCCGATGGCCCGGTGATCGCCGCCAGCATGGACCGTGCGCTCCGAGCCGGGACCACCGTGGCGTCCACCTTGGAGGCGATCCGCCTGATCCGGCCGGAGGTCGGCTGCGGACTGATCGCCATGGTGTCGATGAGCATCGTCCATCGGCATGGCGGCGGAGCCTTTCGACGCGCTCATCGTGCCCGACATGGATGTGGATGCCGCGGACCAGATCCTCGAGGCGGTGGATGGACTCGGCATGGGACTGGCGCTCTTGGTGGCGCCGACGTCGACACCGCAGCGCATCCGGGACATCACGTCCCGTTGCCGCGGATTCGTCTATGCGCTGGCGCGCGCCGGACTGACCGGAACCAGTGATGCCCCACCCGATGTCGAGGGAACGGTCCAGGCGATCCGGCGGGCGACCACGTTGCCGATCGCCGTCGGGTTCGGCATCTCGACCCCCGAGCACGTCCGCATGGTCACTCGGCACGCCGACGCCGCCATCGTGGGCAGCGCACTCGTGCGTGCCATGGAGGGGGACGCGACGACGGCGCACCAGCGGGCGGCCGAGTTCATTCGACCCATGATCGAGTCGTGTGCCTTGCGGGGAGCGTGATCAGTACCGGCGCATGACGCCGATGACGATGCCCTGGACCTGGCACTCATCCACGATGATCGGATCGAAGTCGGGGTTCGCTGGCTGCAATCTGATGCGGCCATCGCGTTCGCGGAAGAACGTCTTGAGCGTGGTTTCGCCGTTGGGAAGCAGCGCCACCACGCGGTCACCGTTGCGGGCCGTGGAGCGACGCTCGACGATGACGTAGTCGCCGTCGAGGATGCTCTCGTCCTTCATGCTCATGCCCTCGACCTGGAGCGCGAACATCTCGTTGTGGCGACCGCGCGCTGGCCCGAAGACCTGTCCGAGGCTGAGGGTCTCATCCTGCTCGAACTTCTCGACCGGATGGCCTGCGGCGATGCGGCCGAGCAGGGGCAGCGTCAGCGTGTCGGGCGCAGCGCCGCTGCGCATGGGGAGCGGCTCATCCTCGGCGGTCAGCGCCAAAGAGCGCGCCTTGTTCGGGTTCCGGGAGAGCACACCCTTCTCCACGAGGGCCTGGACATGCTCGAACACCGTGACCTTGCTGACGCCGAGTTCGTCGGCCAGCTCCTGCATCGTTGGGGAATAGCCCCGTTCGTTCCGCCAATGCCGGACCAGGTCGTAGATGCGAAGCTGCTTGGGAGTGAGATTCATGGTGGTGTCCTGATGCGTGGGATCGGGTCGACGCAGGGATGAGCACGGGTTGGAGCGGAAGTTCGATGCGCGTGAGGCCGAGGAACCCCTCGATCCAGTCGATGGGTTGCAGCGCAACCCGCAACGCGCCGCGCCAGCCACGGAGCGGCCCCGGCGATGGATCACTCGATCGCGCGGGTTCGTCGGAACCGAAGATCGCGTCGAGGCACGCCGCGCCGCGGCGAAGACCGGCACCGATGCATGGTTCATCCAGGATGGAGGTGCGCTCATCCACCGGAGCGACCGGTGCGCGACGATGGCTGATGACGGCCAGCCCGTCATCCTGCTCGATGACGTAGCGCGTGAAGTCGCCGCCGGGCCCAAGCTGGACCAAGGGGGCCGCAGCGCGTGAGCGCATGTCGCGGACGTCGTCGGGGGTGAGGATGGTCATGGAGGAGTGCATCGGCCAGGTCCTTTCGTGGACCCGAACTTTTGTTCGGGATATGGTAGGGAACGATCCGCCCGGCGGGGCGTGACAGCTCCGCCCGGGGGATTTCCCGTCTAGGTTCCGCGCCATGACGCCCGTGCCCTCTGGTCCGCCCGACCCGCTTCCAGGAACCGACCAGGGATGGCTGTGGGACCCGGCGATCGTTTTCCTGAACCATGGCTCCTTCGGGAGCCTGCCGCTGGCGGTCGCCGAAGCCGCGGAGCGGCACAGGCGCTTCATCGAGGCCCAGCCGATCGCCCGGCTCGGTCGGGGCGTGAGTGAGCTCCTGCGGGCCCCCAAGGAGGCGCTGGGCCGGTTGGTCGGGGTCCCACCGGAGCGCGTGGGGCTGGTCGAGAACGCGACGGCGGGGGTCGCGGCGGTCCTTCGGAACATGGGTTGGCGTCGGGGCGACCGGGTCGTCACGACTGGGCATGTCTACGGGGCGGTTCGCAAGGCGCTGCACCGCGAGCGGGACCTGCATGGGATCGAGGTCGTGGAGGTGCCGGTGCCGTTGCCGGTCCTTTCGGCCGGATCGGTTGTCCAAGCGGTCACGAACGAAATCGATGACCGGACGCGGCTGGTGCTCGTGGACCACGTGACCAGTCCGACTGCGCTGGTGCTGCCCGTGAAGGCGATCGTCGAGGCATGCCGTGCCCGCGGCGTCGCCGTGCTGGTCGACGGTGCGCACGCGCCGGGCATGCTGCCGCTGGACCTCGATGCACTCGGCGCAGACTGGTACACCGGCAATCTGCACAAGTGGGTCTACGCGCCCAAGGGGTGCGCGTTCCTCGCCGCGTCTGCGCACCGTGCGGGTCAGACGCACCCGGTGTCCATCAGCCACCACTATGGCGCAGGGATGGACCTTGAGTTCGGCTGGCAGGGGACGCGCGACGTCGGGGCGTGGATGGCCATCACCGAATCGATCGCCTGGGTGGACTCGTTCGGTCCCGGCGCCGTGATGCAGCACAATCGAGCGCTTGCGGAGTGGGCGCACACGCTCATGATCGACTCGGGGATCTTCGAACCGATCTCGCCGGCGGATGGATCGATGCGGGGATCGATGGCTGCGTGCCGTCTGCCCGCGCGCTGGCGCGAGCGATTCGGCACGGTCGAGGCGCTGCAGGCGGCGATCCTCGACCGAGGTTCAGTCGAGGTGCCATGCATGGACCTGCACGGCGATTGGCTGGTCAGGGTGAGTGCCGCACCTCACAATCGGCCCTGGCAGTACGAGCGGCTCATCGAGACGATGCGGGCGCTCTGACCGCGGCTCACTGCGGGTCGCGCGTGGGAGGTTCGACCTCGGCGCGCTTGGCGAGCAGCGGCAGGTACACGTCGTTGTACCAGGCAACCCAGGCGTTCAGGTCCCAGCCCAGGTGCGCGGTGCTCTGGCCCGAGTCGAGCGTGGCCATCGCCATGAGCGATTGGTGCACGCCCGGGCGGTAGGTGGTCGCCACGGCCGCGGCATCGTCGATCGCCAGCACGACGCCCTCGTAGATCTGGCCGATCACCGGCTGGAATCCCGCCGACGAATTCCCGGTGATGGGAACGAGGTTGGCCACGTAGCTGCGCTGCGTCCCGATCGCGATCCAGGCAAGGTCGGCCTGGTCCTGGACCGGATCCTGCGCGAACTGCGCGGCGATGAGCAGGGGAATCGCCTTGACCGCATTGATCTGGCCTGCAAGCAGCCCCGCCTGGTTGACGACCATGTGGTTGGGGCTGCGCAGTGCACCGTCGAGCACCGCGAGTGCCTCATCCGGCGCGGGCTGTTCGATCCTCTGGGCCGCCTCGTTGCGGATCGCCGGATCGCGGTCGTGGATCGCGATCCAGGTGAGGCCCGCCTGGCCTTGGCGACCGAGTGACGCAAGGTGCTCGAGCACCTGCATCTTGACCGGCCCTTCGGCGGTGCGGCTGGCGTGGTAGATCGCCCACTGGCCCTCCGGCGTCGTGAAGGTGCGCAGCATGCGCAGGCCCTCTTCGCGCAGCGCGGGCTTGGCGGATGCGAGCCGCTGGATCGCCTTGCGGGCCTCGGCGTCACTCACGCCGGATGGAGTCGGAACATCCTTGTCGGTCGCCTTGGCTTGATGCAGCGAGCTGAAGAGCCCGGA
>JBEGNG010000135.1:0-5666 GCA_041182645.1 Planctomycetota bacterium | reverse complement strand
GACTCGCAGGTCGTGCCGCTGCTCACGGCGACGGCGCGCTGGGATGCACTGGCCCTCGTCGTGAACGGCTTCTGGACCTCGATCGACGGCTCGACGACCGCGCCCGCCGCAGGGCAGTTCGGGACCGTGGCGTTCGGCGCCGGCGACGCGCTGTCCTCGAGTGCCGATGCCTGGGGCGTGTCGGGCGATGTCGTGCTCACGCTCTACCGGCCGTACGCGGCCGATCGGCATCCGTGGACGGGCGAGGATGCACCGGCGGGCGCAGCCGGGCCCTTCGCCGACCTGCGCTTCAACGGCCTCGTGGGTGGCCACGCCGTCTCGTATGGACAGTCCGTCAACGACCTCACGACGACCGCGAGCGACTCGATCGACCTGTCGGTGATCACGCCCGTCATCGGTGGCGGCATCGAGCTCGACCTGGACCTGCGCCGCAACGTGGACTGGCTGGGGCACCTGCGCATCGCCGCCACCGCCGGCTGGGGTCCGGGCGTCGAGGCCGGCGACTCGCTCTGGTTCGTCCGCGCGGACCTGTCGCTGGACGTGCTGCACAACCTGGCCATCACCGGCGGCTACCGGTTGCTCAACTGGGACGCAGCGGGCGACGGCAACTCGATGAGCGGCAGCCTGCAGGGTCTGGTCGCCGGCCTCGAGCTGCGCTTCTGAACCACATGTCGAAGCGGAAGAAAGCCACGCCGACGCCGCTCACGCCCCTCGGGCGTGCGGCGATCCGGAGGTCGCTGCTCACCGTGCTGCCGGACCGACTTTCGCGGGGGCGCCTGTCGCGCGCGCACCTCGCGCAGCCCATCGTGCTCCGCTCGGTGCCGGTCTTCCTGCCGGGCGCACCCGATGCACTGCATGGCCTGCGCATCGCGCACCTGAGCGACTTCCACGTCGGGGGTCTCATCCCGGTGGAGCGCGCACTCGAGGCGATCGAGCTCGCGCAGGTGGAGCAGCCGGACCTGGTGGCGTGCACGGGTGACGTGGTCGACCTTGAGCTCGCCGGATGCGAGCCCGTGTTCAAGGCGCTCGGCCGCATGAAGTCCCGGCTGGGCACGCTCATGGTGATGGGCAACCACGATCACCTCGAGCACGCCGAGTCCGTGGCGCGGCTCGCGCGCCGCAGCGGCATCCGCCTCCTGCAGGATGAGGTGGCCAGGCTTCCGTCGGGTCCCATGGTGGCCGGCCTCGACTGGACCGTCGGCGTGCGCGATGCGCAGAAGCGCCTGAAGGCGATGCTCGATGGCCGCGAGGAGCTGCCGCCGATCCTGCTCGCCCACCACCCGGCCGCCTTCCGCGCCGCCGCGCAGCATGGGATCCCGCTCACGCTGTCCGGGCACACGCACGGGCTGCAGGTCGGCATCACGCGCGGTGCCGGTGACCAGAGCCGCCCGGCCAGGGGGCGGGCCCTGCACGATGGCCTCTATCACCTCGGTGCGAGTTCGGTGTTCGTCACGCGCGGGATCGGCAGTTGGTTCCCGCTTCGCGTGAACCGTCCGGCCGAGGTGGCGATCCTGGATGTGCGTGTGCGCTGAGGTCGCCCGGGCCGGTTCAGAGCCCGATCGCGCGGGCGATCAGCAGGCCCAGGCAGAAGCTGCTGGCGGCTGCGATGACCTTGCGAAGGATGCGGTGGATGTCGTGGTGATGCATGATGCCTGCCTCCGAGCACGCCCAGTCGTGCGGCCACAACCGTCGAATCCAGCGGCGGCGAAGGCAAGCGTGAGGATGGGAATTTCCCGGGTCGGGGGAGCCCGCGCTCAGGCCAGGCGCTTCTCGAGCACCTCGAAGTGCAGGTCAGGACGCTTGGGCAGGCCGAAACGCGCGTCGCCGTAGGGAAAGGGCTCCCGCTCGCCGGTCCGCCGCCAGCCGCGCCGCTCGTACCAGGCGATGAGTTCGTCGCGCTGGGCGATCACGGTCATGCGGCCCTTGGTCAGGCCGAGCTCCTGCCTGATGACCCGCTCGGCCTCGGCGAGCAGCGTGTGCCCCAGCCCGCCGCGCTGGCGGGTGGGCTCGACCGACACCATGCCGACGTAGCCGTGGTCCCCGTCGCGGTCGATGCGCACGCATGCAACCAGTTCGTGACCGTCGAAGCCCAGGCGGATGCGCGAGGAGGTTCCGCCCACCAGTGCCGCGATCTCGCGTGCATCGGTGCGCTGGCCGTCGAGCAGGTCGGCCTCGGTGGTCCATCCCGCGCGGCTCGCCTCGCCGCGGTAGGCGCGCTGGACCAGTGCGACCACGTCGCCCACGTCCTGCACGGTCGCGTCGCGGAAGACGGGTGCGCCCATGGCGGGTTGCGCGGTCAGGCGTAGTGCCGGCCGAAGCGGTTGGCGAGGAAGGCGTCGAGCGTGATCTGCTCCTGGCGCACGAAGCCCTTCACGGGCACCGTGCCTTCCTTGAGCATGTCGACGACGGCGCAGATGCCGGCGGCCGTGGTGACCTGGATGGCGGTCCAGTGCCGCCCGCCGATCTCGCGGCTGAGCACGGTGCGCGCCCAGGTGCGGTCCATGAAGCGTCCGCCGCGCTGGCCGGTGGCGCTCACGAAGATCACGACCTGGTCGTCGTCCGTGCCGGGCACGGCGCGCTCGAGGACGGCCTTCAGCTCGTCACGGTGCTCGATGAAGCGAAGGTCGTTCAGCAGGAACCGCATCTGCTCGGCATGGCCGGTGAAGCGGATCGTCTTGTAGTTGAGGTTGCGCACCGTGCCGCGCAGCGAATCGGCCAGCGTGCCCAGGCCGCCCGAGGTGTTGAAGGCCTCGTATTCGCAGCCGTCGATGTGCAGGCGCTCGACCTGTTCCAGCGGCGGCACCAGGCACACCTGGCCGTCGACGAGCGCCTCGCAGGGATTGCAGTACTCGTTCACGAGGCCGTCGGTCGACCAGGTCAGGTTGTACTGCAGCACGTTGCTGGGCGTGCGGGGCAGCGCGCCCACGCGCATGCGCACGGTGTCGACCGTGTCGAGTTCACGCAGCAGCGAGTGCGCCACGATCGTGATGAAGCCCGGGGCGAGGCCGCACTGCGGGATGAACGCCGTGGAGGCTCCCTGGCTGAGCTGCATGACCTTCTTGGTCACCGCGACGTCCTCGGTCAGGTCGAGGTAGTGGCAGCCTGCGTCCTTCGCGGCCTGCGCGATGCCCACGTTGCAGTTGAACGGCGCGCAGCTCACGACGGCCCACGCGCCCTTCAGGAACGCCGCGAGCTCGGTGGGGCTGTTGAAGTCGACCCGGCGCCCGTCGATGCGCTCGTCGCGTGCGACGGCGAGGGCGCTGGGTTCGTGCGCGTCGCCGATGCGGACGGTGTAGTCACCGCAGGAGGCGAGCAGGTGGGCGGTCATGCGGCCGATCTTGCCGGCGCCGAGGATGGCAACGTGGTGGGACATGGTCGTGGTGGGGATGGGGGGCTTCGGATTCAGTCTGGGATCGTCGCGAGTTCACCGCGGACTTCGTCGATGAGGCTGGCCATCGTCTCGGGTCCGAAGTCGAAGCGCAGGCCGGCGGCCTCGAAGAGCTGCGGCAGGGGCCGGCTCGCACCGAGCGAGAGGGCGCGCTTGTACGCATCGAGCGCGGCACCCGCGTTGCGCCGTGCCTGCAGCCAGAGCTGCAGCGCACCGAGCTGCGCGATGCCGTACTCGATGTAGTAGAAGGGGTTCTGGAAGAGGTGGCCCTGGCGCTGCCAGGCGGTCTCGAGCGCCCGCTCGCAGCCGTCCCACGCGACGTCGGCGCCGAAGCGCTTGTTGAGGTGCAGCCAGTACGCGGTGCGGTCGGCGCGCGTGTGCGTGGGGTGCGTGTAGGCCCAGTGCTGGAAGGCGTCGATCGTCGCGATCCAGGGCAGCAGCGTCGCGAGGCCCTCGAGCAGTTCGCGGCGGTGGCGGCCCGCATCCTCGGGCGAGTAGAAGTGGCCCAGGTGCGGGAACGTGAGCAGCTCCATGCTCATCGACGCCACCTCGGCGAACTCGATCGGGCTGCCGCGGTAGGCCAGCAGCGGGTCGTGCGAGCAGAGCATGCTGTGGAAGGCGTGCCCGGCCTCGTGCACCATCGTGACCAGGTCGCGCTGCAGGCCCGCGGCGTTCATGAAGATGAACGGCTTGCGGCTCGCCTGGCGCTGGTACTGGTAGCCGCCCGGCTGCTTGCCCTGCCTGCTCTCGAGGTCGAGGCAGTCGCCGGTGCGCATCGAATCGAAGAGCGGGCCGAGGCCGCCGCCCATGTCATGGAAGACGCGGCTGCAGCGGTCGACGAGCTGGTCGGCATCCTCGAAGGGACGCAGCGCCGGCCGGCCGCGCACGTCGACCTTGAGGTCCCACGGGCGGAGCCGGTCGAGGCCGAGCGCCACGCGGCGCTCCTCGTTCAGCTGGCGCATGAGCGGCACGCAGACCTGCTCGCATGCGGCGTGGAAGCGCTCGCAGTCGGCCGGCGTGTAGTCGAACCGGTGCATGCGCTGGTGCTGGTAGTCGCGGAAGCCGTCGAAGCCGGCATTGAGCGCCATGCGGTGGCGCTGCGCGATGAGCCGGTCGTAGATGCCGTCGATGGTCTCGGCGTCCTGCAGGCGCCGGTCGGCGACGGCGCGCCAGCTCGCCTCGCGCACCGCGCGGTCGGTCACCTCGAGGTACCGGGCCATCTGCGGCAGCGTCTGCTTCCTGCCCTCGAACTCGACCGCCATCGCGCCCGAGACCTGGCTGTACTGCTGCTCGAGCTTCGTGCACTCGGTCTGGATCTCGACGTTCTCGGGGCGGAAGAGCTTCACTTCCTGGCGCAGGCCGCGCAGCAGCACGCCGTAGCGCTGCTGGTCGAGGTCCTTCGTGAACGGGCACTCGACGATGCGGCGGTCGAGCTCGAACCCGATGCGCTTCAGGTGCGGGTCGACGTCCTGCACGAAGTCGAGGAACGCCTTGCGGCGGGGCTCGCTCTCGGTGTCGCAGGTCATCGCGATGTAGAGGTTGGCCTCGGTCTCGGCGACCATGGCATCGAGGTCGCTGCGGTCGAGCAGCAGCCGCTCGAGGCAACCGGCGCACTTCAGCGGACGGTCGATGAGCGAGCGGTACAGCGGCTCGAGCTGCGGCCACGACGAGGCGTCGAGGCCGGGGGGAACGAAGGTGCTCGGTGCGGAGGCCGCGGTGCTGCAGGGGGTCGTCATGGTCGTTCGGTTCCGAAGCGACCAAGTGTACGCAGGCTGCGCGTACGGACCGCCGAGCGTTATGAGCAGGTGCGTCGGGGCGGCGGAGGGTTGCGCGTGCTTGCGGCCGGCGGTCCGACGTGCGTGGCGACGGCCTTCACGGCGGCCTCGTTCCATGCGCGACATGCTCGGCGTGGATCGGATCGTCGCACACGAGGAAGAGGCTGCTGCCGCTGCCGCAGACGTGGACGGGCAGCGACGTGACCTCGGCGACCTCGCCCATCGCCCGGCGCACGGCATCACTCGATGCGCGCGCGGGCTCGGCGAGGTCGTTGAAGGGATGGTGCGCCCGGAGCCTGTCGATCGCGCTGAGCGAGCGGACGCGCGCGTGCTCCGGCTCACCGGCATCGGGGCGCATCGAATCGAAGCGCCCATAGACCGCGGGCGTCGGGCAGTGGGCCTCCGGGAAGCACAGCACGAGGTGCGCCTCGGGGAGGCCGGTGAGCGGTTCGACCCGCTCGCCCACGCCCGACACGATCGCCGAGCCGCCTTCGACGAGGAAG
>JBEGNG010000134.1:0-5677 GCA_041182645.1 Planctomycetota bacterium | reverse complement strand
CCGCGAGGACCGTTTCGACGACGCCACCGTGGGCGTCGTGGTGCCGGCGTACCGCTGAATGGTGGGTCGGGGGAATCCGTCAGGCCTGCCGCGGCCTGAGCATCCGTCAGGCCTGCCGCGGCCTGACTAGCATTCCCCCTCCTATGAGCGTCTCCAGCATTGCTGTCATCGGCGCCGGCACCATGGGTTCCGGCATCGCCCTCACCGCGGCCCAGCCGCGCTCGACAAGGCGAAGGCCGGCCACGCCAAGAGCCTCGGTCGCCTGGTCGAGAAGGGCAAGCTCCAGCAGGCCGATGCTGACGCGGCACTCGCGCGGATCACCTACTGCACCGAGATGGCGCAGGCGAAGGATGCCGAGTGGGCCGTCGAGGCCGCCACCGAGAATGTGGAGATCAAGAAGAAGCTCTTCAAGGCCATGCAGTCGACCTTCGGGCCCACCTGCGTGCTGGCCACGAACACGAGCAGCATCTCGATCACCGACATCGCCAGCGCCGTCGGCGCCGACGCACACCGCGTCATCGGCATGCACTTCTTCAACCCGGTGCCGATCATGAAGCTGGTCGAGGTCATCAAGGGGATTGCCACGAGCGAGGAGACCACGCAGCGCACGATCGCGCTGGCGAAGGCGATGGGCAAGACGCCGGTGCCCGCCAACGACCGCGCGGGCTTCGTGAGCAACCGCGTGCTCATGCCGATGATCAACGAAGCCTTCCACGCCTGGATGGAAGGCGTGGCGACGCCCGCGGACATCGATCAGATCATGCTGCTGGGCTGCAACTTCCCGATGGGGCCGCTGCGCCTGGCGGACTTCATCGGGCTCGATGTCTGCCACGACATCATGATGGTGCTCCACCGCGAGCTGGGCGACCCGAAGTTCTTCCCCTGCCCGCTGCTGCGGCAGCTCGTGCAGGCCGGACGCCTGGGCGACAAGACCGGCCGCGGGGTGTTCGAGTACCCCGCGAAGTGAGCGGCTGGTCGGTTGCACCCCACGCGCATCGGCGTGGCGTGCGCGCGTGGCGTGGTGGTGCTGTGAGGGTCAGGGGCCGACGGCGCCCCACCGGTTGAGCAGGATGACGAGGTCCGCACCTCCGACGGTGCCGTCGCCATCGATGTCTCCGAATCCACCCGGCTGCGCGGGTCCCCAGTTGGCGATGAGCAGGGCGAGGTCGGCGCCGTCGATGCGGCCGTCCTGGTTGAGGTCGCCCCACGAGACGCCCGGCTCACAACCATCCAGGGTGCCGTTTCCGTTCGGGTCCGCGATGTCGGGGATTTCCCGCAGCTCGAGCGAGTCGAGGACGCCGTTGTGGTTGCAGTCCGCTGCGGTGGCGCCCTCCGGCAGGAGGCTCGCGGCCATCAGCGCTTGCACGTCCGGAGTGGAGTCGTATCCGCGCACGACACCGCCGCCAACGACGGTCATCGACAACGGAGCCGTTGCCGGCTGGTCGGATGAGGACGGCACGTACGAGATCCACAGCCGCCCGTTGAGCCGTGATCCGGCCGCCGCGTCCTGCGGGGTTGCGAGGATGCTTGTGTTCCTCTTGAGGACGGGCCAGACGCCGGGGCCGTTGCTGCCTTGCGCGAAGCTGATCCCGAAGAAGTAGCTCTGTCCGGCCGCTCCGAGCGTGATGGGCTCGACGTCGAAGGTCTGCATCGCGGCATCGGCGATGACGATCGGCACGCTTGCCAACTCCTGCAGATCGGCGGGATCGCTGTCCTGGTCGGGATCGGACCACACGTGGAGGACTGCGGGGAGGCCTCCCTCTGGAATGGAAGCCTGCGGTCGACTGATCGGAAGCGAGAACCTGGTGACGACCTCCGCGCCCGGCTGGACGCGCGCCTGGGCGATCCATGCGACCCGGTACTCGCCTGGGCCACTCAGCCGCATGGACTCGGTCCAGAGGTCGGAGCCGGCCGGCGAAGGGGGCACCGCCGCCAAGGCATTGCCCCTGGTCTCGCCGGCATCAGCGACGCCGTTGCCATCGAGATCGAGGAGCACGGACGAAACCTGCTGGCGATCGTCGACGAGGTCGCCGTTGACGTCCGGCATCTCGCCGCGCAGGATCTGTGCGCGATCAGCCTCGCCGTTGCGGTCGGTGTCATCGCTCCAGATGGCGGTATTCACCCAGAGCGACTGGACTTCGTCGTAGACGCCAGGGATGCGCTTCATCGTCGCACCGATGCTGCTCCAGTGGTCAACCGAGCCGTCGGCGCGCAGGGCGACGATGCCGCCTTGGCCGTAGGAGATCTTCGTGTACGGCCCCGTCGCGCCGATGAAGGAACCGGACGTGCCGGTGAGGCTTCCGTCGGCGCGGATCGCGGCGAGTCGAGGCAAGGAGGCGGTGGAGTACGGCAGCGCGGCGGCCGTCAGGACCGGACCGAGGTCGGGGAGCGCCGGCGGCGCGCCCGCCCCAAGGGCGAGTGAGTGCAGGACGCCCTGCGCGTCGATGGCCACTCCCCAGCCAGCGCCGAGCGTGAGCTGCTGTGCGTCGGCAGGAGCGCCGGCGACGGCCATCGGCCCATCGATGGACCATGCGACCACGGACCCGTCGGTCGCGATGCCGCCGGCGTTTCCGTTGCCCGCGGCCACGGTTCGCCAGGATTCCACCTGGGGCTGGTACGGCGCGTCGCCTTGGGCCCACTGCACGAGGATGCCGTCGGCGCGCCGCGCGATGAACCAGGGCCGTGTGCCGTCCGGCGTCAGGTGGAACACCTGTTCGAGATCGGTGGCCGCGGCCGGGATCTCGGGGAATCCGGAGGGCGGAACGGTCGTGTGGTCGAACTGAAGCCGGAGCGATCCATCCGTGAGGATCAGTGGCACCGGGATCGGCCCTTGATTGAAGACAACCGTACGCGTGAGCGCACCCACGCGCTTCACGGGCAACCAGGTCGGAATGGATCGCAGGCCAAGCGTCGCCTCGTTGCCGGTATGCACCACGCCGCTCGGTGCATCGCCTGCGAGGGCGGGCATGGCAGCCATGGCAAGCAGGAAACCCACCGAGGTCGATCGGATCATCATGGGACTGGCGAGGTGAGTCGGGTGCACTGGACGGGTCTCCGTGATCGCTGGATTGCACCGGGCCCCGGACGTGCTTCGACCACGAATGGCTCCGATAGGTGGAACGTACGCCGAGTTTCCGTCCCGGGTTTGCAAAAGCCTTGCTCCGCGGCGAAGTCACACGTTGTTCAATCTCGAGGCCATCCGGCAGGCTCATGCACGCCGGACGCCTGGGCGACAAGACCGGCCGCGGGGTGTTCGAGTACCCGGCGAAGTGAGTTCCCGGACGGCTTGGGCGGCGGCGCACCCTGACTAGAATCGGGGTGTCATGTCCACGCCCGCCACCACGAAGCCTGCCGTCAACGCAACGCCCGACCGGGTCGATCCCGAGACCGTGACCCTCTCCGGGTACGTGCTCCAGGAGACCTACGGCCCGGTCGACGCCCCCACGACCGACCGCCGCGATGCCGACCGCGTGGATGTGCGGATCGGCGAGCCCGGGCAGTTCCCCTTCACGCGCGGCGTGCACCGCACGATGTACCGCTCGCGCCTGTGGACGATGCGGCAGTTCGCGGGCTTCGGCAGCGCCGACGACACCAACCGTCGCTTCAAGTACCTGCTCGAGAACGCCAAGGGCACGAAGGCCAACACCGGGCTCTCGACCGCGTTCGACCTGCCGACCCTGATGGGCCGCGACAGCGACGACGCGCTGAGCGTGGGCGAGGTCGGCCGCTGCGGCGTGGCGATCAGCACCGTCGACGACATGCACCGGCTCTATGCCGACATCCCGATCGGCGACGTGACCGTGAGCCAGACGATCAACGGCCCTGCGGCCGTGATCTGGGCGATGTACCTGGCGATGGCGCGCGACCGCGGCATCCCCTGGTCGAGCCTGGGCGGAACGCTGCAGAACGACATCCTCAAGGAATTCCACAGCCAGAACGAGTTCATCTACCCGCCCGAGGCCAGCGTGAAGCTGGTGGTCGACACGATCGAGTTTGCGAGCCAGCACCTGCCCAAGTGGAACTCGGTCTCGGTGAGCGGCTACCACATCCGCGAGGCCGGCTCGACCGCCACGCAGGAACTGGCCTTCACGCTGCGCGACGGCATGGAGTACGTGGAGGCGTGCATGAAGCGCGGGCTCGACGTGGATGCCTTCGGCCCGCGGCTCTCGTTCTTCTTCAACAGCCACAACGAGTTCTTCGAGGAGATCTGCAAGCTGCGCGCGGCGCGCCGGATCTGGGCGCACGCGATGCGCGACCGGTTCGGGGCGAAGCAGGAGCGCTCCTGGCTCATGCGCACGCACGTGCAGACCGCCGGCTGCAGCCTGACCGAGCAGCAGCCGCTCAACAACATCGTGCGCGTGGCCTACCAGGCCATGGCCGGCGTGCTCGGCGGCTGCCAGAGCCTGCACACCGACAGCATGGACGAGACGCTGGGCCTGCCGACCGAGCAGGCCGTGCGCGTGGCGCTGCGCACGCAGCAGATCCTCGCGCACGAGACCGGCGTGCACCGCACCGTCGACCCGCTGGGCGGTTCGTGGTTCGTCGAGAGCCTGACCGACCAGATGGAGCAGGACGCCAACGGCTACATCCGCGAGATCGACGACATGGGCGGCGTGGTGTCCGGCATCCACAAGGGCTACTTCCGCCGCCAGATCGCCGAGGCGAGCTACCGCTTCGGGCAGGAGATGGAAGCCGGCGACCGCATCATCGTGGGCGTGAACGCGTACCGCGAGGGCAACCAGGACCACCAGGTCGAGATCCTGCAGATCCCGCACTCGGTCGAGACCGAGCAGTGCGACCGGCTTGCCGAGTTCCGCCGCACGCGCGATGGCGAGCGGGTGAAGCGTGCGCTCGACCGGATCCGCACCGCATGCCGCGACGGCCAGAACGTGATGCCCGCGCTCGTCGATGCAGCCAGCGACCGCTGCACGCTTGGCGAGATGGTGCAGGCGATGGCCGACATCTACGGCCGCTATTCGGGCGGACCCGAGTGGTGATCGCGGGGCGGCTCAGCCGCCCTGCTTCGCACCGCAGCCGCAGCCGCCCGTGCCGCAACCGGCGCCCTTTGCCGGCGCGCATCCACACGCGCCGCAGCAGCCCTTGCGGCGCATGATGAGCGCCATCACGAAGGCGACCACGGTCCAGGTCAGCACCACATCGCCGGCCATGCGTCCGACGAACTGCGCCGGCAGGCCCATCCAATTCACGAGTGATCCGTAGAAGATCGTGGTGATCAGCAGGACCACGGCGCTCGCACGCAGCCAGCGGCACAGGACGCCGCCCCGGCAGCAGCAAAGCACCAGCGCCACGCCGATCGCGCCGAGCGCGTTGAAGATCATGGCCTTTCCGAAGGTCGACGGCGCCATCGGCACCGAGCCAGGCGACACCATGACCAGGCCGACGGGCCCCTTCTCATGGATCGCGCTGTAGGCCTCGAAGGCCTTCTCCTGCTCCGCCGCCGGCATGGCCTGCATCGCGTTCATGTCGATGCCGGGGAAGAACCAGGTTCCGTTGCCCAGCTGCGACTGGATCATGGGCACCATCGCCGACTCGACCGCGGGCGGCATCGGCTTGAACGCGCCATCCCAGAGGTTGAGGACGGTCCAGTTTGCCCAGCCGACCATGAGGGCGGTGATCGATCCGACGATGACGGCGAGGATGCTGCGGCACATGGCGG
>JBEGNG010000133.1:0-5503 GCA_041182645.1 Planctomycetota bacterium | reverse complement strand
CGATGCGGCCGGCACGCCGAGTGCGCGCAGTGCGGCCGCGACCGCGCCGCGGTGGCTGAGCTTCACGCGGACCGCCTCCGGTCCGAGGCCGAGCCGCTCGAGGGCGAGCACCGCGCAACCGATCACCTCGGCGTCGGCATCGGCGCTCGGCGGGCCGATCAGGTCGACGTTCCACTGCACGAACTCACGCAGACGCCCGCGCTGCGGCCGTTCGGCACGGAAGTGCACGGGAATGGCGAACCACTTGGTCGGCAGCGCAAGGCTCCCACCCTTCGCCGCGGCCATGCGCGCCAGCGTGGGGGTGAACTCCGGGCGCAGGGCGTAGTCGTTCTCGCCGCCCGCGCGGCGGAACGAGAAGAGTTCGTTCACGATCCCCTCGCCGCTCTTCACCGTGTAGAGCTCCAGGTGCTCGAAGGTCGGGCCCTCGATCTCGTCGAAGCCGCAGTCGATGCTCGCCGAACGCCAGGCCGATTCGATGTGCCGGCGCACGGCCATCTCCGGGGGGAAGAAGTCGCGCGTGCCCTTGGGTGCCTGGAACTTCGGACTCGTGGCCATGCGCGGAGGATAGGGACACCGACCGCGCTACGCTTCCTGCCCATGCACGGCTGGCGAGGACTCCTGGTTGGATTGCTGCTGATCGCCGCGGCGGGAGCGGTGCTCGTCCTCACCGATCGCTCCGGCCGCCGCACGACGTCGGCCGCGTCCCGGCGCGTGGCGGTCATCCAGGCGAGCAGCATTCCGGCGTTCGACCTGAGCGCACGGGGCGCGATCGCGGCGCTCGATGCGGCGGGTTACGGCGCGGCCGGCGGCAGCGAAGTCCGGCGGTTCAACGCCGAGGCCGACCTGGGCACGCTGAACCAACTGTGCACGGAAGTCGCCAATGCGCCCTTCGATCTGGTCATCACGATCGGCACCACGAGCGCCCAGGCATTCATGCGCGCCAACAAGCAGGCACTGCCCCATGTGTTCGGCGTGGTGGCCGACCCGGGTTCGCTCGGCGTGGCGCTGGGCGATTACCGCGACGGGGCACGCCCCGCCAACGTGACCGGCATGGGCGCACTGATCGACCTGCCGCGGCTGCTCGATGCGGTGCAGGCCGCCGCGCCCGGTGTGCACACCATCGGCACGGTCTGGAATCCCTCGGAAGCGAATGCCGACCTCTACGCCAAGCGCTTGCTGGCCGAGGCCGATCGGCGCGGGCTGCAGGTCATCAGCGCTGCGGCCACGGATGCGGCGGGCATCGTCGAGGCCGCAACGGGCGTGATGGCGCAACCGATCGATGTGCTGCTCTTCCTGCCCGACACGAGCGTGACGATCGCATCGCCCACGCTGCTGCAGGCGGCTGCGAAGCGGAAGATCCCCGTCGTCGGCACCTTCCCCGAGAGCGTCGACGGCGGCAGCATCCTGAACCTGGGCATGGAGTGGGCCGGCATCGGCACGCAGGTGGGCGAGCTCGCCGCGCGCGTGCTCGGGGGAACGCCGCCGTCCGAGATTCCCGTCGCCGACCGGCCCAAGATGGCCTGGACCGTGAACCTGGCGGCGGCGGCCGGGTTCGGCTGGCGCGTGCCGCAACCGATCATCGACGAGGCGCTCGTCGTGATCGCTGCCGACGGCACCCGCCGCGAGCGGCGAGCGAGCCGGCCGCGCGTGCATGTGATCGCGTACTCGAACGCCGCCTTCACCGATGAGGTGCTCGCCGGGATCCGAGATGGATTCGTCGAGCAGCGCATGGCCCCCGGCGACGGCATCGAGCTGAGCGTGGTGAACGCGCAGGGCGACATGAGCACGCTGAACCAACTGGTCGTCGACGGCGTGGCGAGCGCTCCGGCCGTGATCATGTCGATCTCGACCCCGAGCCTGCAGGCGCTCATGAAGCGCAACGACAGGATTCCCTGCGTGTTCACGACCGTCTTCGATCCCTACGTGACGGGAGTCGGCACGGGCCCCAAGGACCACCTTCCGCTGTTCACGGGCGTGACCAGCCACAGCGATTTTCCCCGGCTGATCAAGGTGGTCCGCGCGACCTGGCCGGCGGCCAAGCGCATCGGCACGGTCTACTGCCCGAGCGAGGACAACAGCGTCGCCGCGCGCGATGAGCTGGCCCGACTCGCGGCGGCGGCCGGCCTGAAGCTCATCAGCTCCCCCGCCGAGCGCGGCAGCGACATGGCCACCGCGGCCGAGGCCGTCGTGTCGCAGGGCATCGATGTCTTCACGCAGGTCAGCGACAACATCGCGAGCGGATCGTTCCCCGTGGTGGGCACCGTCTGCGACCGCGCGCGCTTGCCGCTGGTGGGCACGCTCACGCGCTTCATCAACGAGGGCGCCGTGCTCGTCGTGGCACGCGACTACCACCTGATCGGCGTGCAGGGCGCCGAGAAGGCCGTGGCGATCCTGCGCGGCGCCGACCCCGCAGGGATCCCCATCGAGGATCCGCGGACGAGCCTCCTGCTCGTGAACGATGCACGGGCGCAACGACTGGGCGTGGTGGTGCCCGAGCCGTTCGCGTCGCAGGTCGATCGGAGGGTGCGCTGATGCGGATCGAGGTCCAGCAGCAGGGTCGCTCGGCGCGCGTGGTCGTGGATGGACGGCTCGATGCGGCATGGACCGACACCTTCGCCGCGCGCATGGATGAACTCGTGCGGGCCGGTGCCGACACGATCGTGGTGGATGCAGCGGGCCTGTCCTTCCTCAGCAGCCTCGGGATCCGCTGCCTGATCACGATGGCCCAGCGGTTGCGGGCCGTGGGCGGCAGCTTCCGGCTCAGCGAGCCGAGCGATCCGGTGCGGCAGGTGATCGACCTGGCGCGGTTGGGGCCGATCCTGCTGCTGGCACAGGCGGGAGCACCCTCGGGCGGCGCGGCGACCAGTCGCTTCATCGGCCAGGGATTCAGCGGGGAACGCCGGACGCTCGATGAGCGTGCGGTCGCGCGCCTGGAGTCGATCGAACCCTCCGCCGCGCCGCATGCCTGGCGTGGCAGCGCGAGCACGATCTTCGTGGGGCATGCCGCGCTCGGCAGCGCCGCGACGGATGCCGCCGGTCGCTTCGGCGAATGCTTGGCGATCGCCGGTGCACTGGCCGTGCAGCCGACCGACAGTCCCGAGCCTGACTTCATGGACCAGGGCTCCGGCTCCATGCCCGCATGGATCCATTCAGGACTGGATGTCTCGGGCGGCATGCGCCACTTCGCGCACCTCGATGCCGAGCAGGACGCGGGCGTGCCGGTCGCGTCGATCCTGCGCGCGTGCATCGATGCCGAGCAGGGAGCGGTCGCGATCGTGATCGCGGGGCTCTCGACCGGGCTGACGGGTGCGGGCGCGCGCGTGAGCCCCGATCGTTGGACCACTCCCCTGTCGGCCAGCGATCCCGAGGTCGTGCGCCGGCGACTGCGCTTCACGGGTGAGCCATCGTGGGCCGGCGAGAGCGCGCTGATCGCGGGGATCGCGGCACCCGCGGGCACCACGGTCGGCGGACTGGCCCCCTTCAGCACGGGCATCGACGCGCACCTGCACGGGTTGGCGTGTGCGTTCCGCGCGCTCCCGCGCTCGGCCACCCCCGTGGCCACGGTCGCGCGCCAACTCATCCTGGAACAGCCGATCCGAGGCGTCGTGCACCTGGTCGATGACCCGCGCGACGGCGGCGCGGGCCGCAGCGCCATGCGGCGCGCGTGCGTGTGGTGGTCACCGGTCGCGGAGGCGCAGCGATGACCGTCCTGCTGTCGACGATCGCGCTGGGACTCGTGCTCGCCCTGGTCGGGTACGGCGTGTACCTGAGCTTCCGCGTGCTGCAGTTTCCCGACCTGACGGTGGATGGTTCGTTCACGCTCGGGGCAGCGACGGCAGCGGCGCTCATGCTGGCCGGATGGGATCCGTTCGCGGCAACCGCCGTGGCTGCGGCGACGGGCGCGCTCGCGGGGCTCGCGACGGCGCTCATGGCCACGCGACTGGGCATCGAGGGGATCCTCGCGGGCATCCTGTCGATGACGGCGCTCTATTCGATCAATCTGCGCGTGATGGGGCGGAGCAACCTCGGCTTGGTGGGAACGCCGACGATCTACTCCCCCGCCGATGCGCTCGTGCGCTCGATTGCGGGCGGTCCCGATGCGATCATCCTCGGTCAGGCCGTGCCGACGGATGTCGTGGCGCAGGTCATGACGGCAGGCGTGATCGCGGGCGCGACCGCCCTGGTGCTCTGGTGGTTCCTGCGCACCGAACTCGGCAGCGCGCTGCGCGCTGGCGGCGACAACCCGCGCATGATCCGTGCGCTGGGCGTGAGCCATGAGTGGCTGGTCACGCTGGGCCTGATGCTGGGCAACGCCCTGGTGGCGGTGGGCGGCGCGGCCTTCGCGCAGCTGAATGCGTTCGCGGATGCGAGCATGGGGATCGGCATCGTGGTGATCGGGCTGGCAAGCGTGATCATCGGCCGAGCGCTCGTGGGCAGCGGCGCGGGGCTCGCGGTCCTGCTCGCCAGCGTGCTCGTGGGCAGCGTGCTCTTCCGCATGCTCGTGGCGATCGCGATCCGCACGGGGCTCGAGCCCAACGACCTGCGCCTGATCACGGCGGTGGTCGTGCTGGTGGTGCTGGTGGTGCCGGGGCTCTTCACGCGGCTCACCGGTTCGCGACTCGTGGCACTGCGCCGCAAGGAGGTCCCGCGTGCTGCGGCTTGAGGGCGTGAGCAAGACCTTCTTCCCCGGCACGCCGGGCGAAGTCCGCGCGCTGCGCTCGGTCGACCTCGAGCTGGCCACGGGATCGTGGACGATCGTCATCGGCACCAACGGCAGCGGCAAGAGCACGCTGCAGGGCGCGATCGCCGGTGTCTTCACGCCCGACGCAGGGCGCCTGTGGATCGATGATGACGAGATCACCCGACTGCCCGAGCACCGGCGCGCGCGCTGGATCGGGCGCGTCTTCCAGGATCCCTTCGCCGGCAGCGCACCGAGCCTGACGGTGGCGGAGAACCTGGCCCTGGCCGAACGACGCGGCCTGCGCCGTGGACTCCGCGGGCTCATCCGCGGGAGCTCGCGCGCGCGCTGGCGTGCGGCGCTCTCCGAGATCGGCCTGGGGCTCGAGTCCCGGCTCGATGATCCCATCGGGCTGCTCTCGGGTGGCCAGCGCCAGGCGATCACGCTGGTGATGGCATCGCTGGCGCGGCCGAAGCTGCTGCTCCTGGACGAGCACACGGCGGCGCTCGACCCCCGCAGCGCGGAGCTCGTGATCGCGTTGACCCGCCGGATCATCGAGCGCGACGGGCTGACGGCCCTGATGGTCACGCACAGCATGCAGCAGGCGGCCACGCTGGGCGACCGGCTCATCGCCATGCACCGCGGCCGCGCCTGGCTCGATGTGCAGGGCGCGGCCAAGCGCGTCTGGCGGGCCGAACGGCTGCACGAATTGTTCGGGGAGATGCGCCGCGAGGACCGTTTCGACGACGCCACCGTGGGCGTCGTGGTGCCGGCGTACCGCTGAATGGTGGGTCGGGGGAATCCGTCAGGCCTGCCGCGGCCTGA
>JBEGNG010000132.1:3712-9230 GCA_041182645.1 Planctomycetota bacterium | reverse complement strand
CCCGGATGCACAGGACGGCTGCCCGAACGACCCGAACAAGACGGCGGCGGGTGCGTGCGGTTGCGGCGTTGCCGACACCGACAGTGACGGCGATGGCACTGCCGATTGCGTGGACGGCTGTCCGTCGAACGTCGCGCTGTCCGCCCCGGTGACGTACTACCTCGACGCGGATGGTGATGGTTTCGGCGGCGCCACCGCGACCACGGCGTGCTCGACCACGCCGCCGGCGGGCTATGTCGCCACCAGCACGGATTGCAATGATGCTTCGGCATCGATCCGCCCCGGTGCGATCGAATTCTGTGACGGCGTCGACCAGGATTGCGACGGTACCGCCGACGAGGGATTCCCCGACAGCGATGGTGACGGCATTGCGGACTGCGTCGACACGGCGATCACCTACAGCATGTCCGGCGGTTCGATCCCTGATGCGACGAACGCGACGCCGCCGGTGGTCACACCGCTGGATCGCACCTTCACCGTGCCGGCGGCCACGGTGACCGCCGGCATCCAGGATCTGTCCGTGACGGTCACCGGCCTCACCCACACCTGGTGCGGCGATGTGTCCATCAGCGTGATCACGCCGGGCGGGATCACCGTGCCGTTGGTCGCGCGGGCGGGGTTCACCGGCGGTACCTCGCAGGGTGACAGCAGTGACTTCAACGGGACGTACACCTTCAGGGATTCGGCCACGGCGAGCCTGTGGACGGCCGCATCCGCTGCGGGTGCCTCGACGGCGATCGCCGGCGGAAACTACTTCCCGAGCGTGTCGCTGACCGGGGCGCGGCAGGAGCTGGACTCGGCGATCAACGCCGGCGCACTGGCCGGCACCTGGACGATTCGCTTCACCGACTCGCTCAACCTCGATACGGGCTCGTTCACCGGTGTGTCGGTGGACGTGCTTGCGGTGCCTGACGCCGATGGCGACGGCACGGCCGATGCCGTCGACGGCTGCCCGAACGACCCGAACAAGACGGCGGCGGGTGCGTGCGGCTGCGGCGTGGCCGACACGGACAGCGATGGCGACGGCACGCCCAACTGCAACGACGGCTGCCCGAACGATCCGAACAAGACGGCACCGGGCGCGTGCGGCTGCGGCGTGGCCGAGACCGACAGCGACGGCGACGGCACGCCCAACTGCAACGACGGCTGCCCGAACGACCCGAACAAGACGGCGCCCGGCGCGTGCGGCTGCGGCAGTGCCGACACCGATGCGAACGGCAATGGCACGGCCGACTGCAACGATACGCCGCCCTCGGTGTCCTTCTCGGTGGTCGGGGGTGGAACGTCCTTCGGCGGCGCAGCGCCGCTGACCATCCGGGTGCCTTGCACCGCACCGATCATCCCCGCCAACCAGGTCCGGCTGTCGCTTGCGTTCGATCCTTCACTCGTGCAGGTGAGCGAGGTCCGCGTTCCCAAGGGCTCGCCCTTCTCGACCGTCGTCACCCAGCAGGTCGATCCGGTGCTCGGCACGATCCGCTTCGTGGCGAGCAGTGGATCCCCGGTGGCGTCATCCTTCAACGCAGTCGAGGTCGAGTTCATGGTCGCGTCGGGAGCCGAAGCGTGTTCCTCCGGGGCCCTGCTCTCGTTCACCTCGATCGGCGGGCTCTCGAGCTCGCTCGGCAGCGCAGCAGGCCAGTCGACGTCCATTTCGGGCAAGCCGCTCACCGGGCTGCGGATCGATGGTTCGGGCCCCGAGATCACGGGGCTTCCCGCCACGCAATCGATCTCGTGTGATGCAGGCTCGATCGACGGTGCCGTCATCGCCGAACCGATCCTGTCGGCCACCGATGGATGCGATGGCAACCGCTCGGTCACGCTGGTGATCGACCTGCCTGATGGCACCATGCTCAGCAGCTGGCCGGTCGGTGGCATCTTCCCGGTGGGGGTCACCGAGATCACCGCCACGGGGACGGACACGCTGGGCAACGGAACGGTGGTCACGCGTGAGATCACGGTGCTCGACCAGCAGCTGCTCGACCTCGGCATCTCGCTCGGCGGATCGTTCATCGGTGCGAGCACTCGCCCCATTCGCATCACCGTCGGCAACGACATCCAGGTGATCGACGTGTCGTGCATCGGCCCCAACGGCACCGCCGATGCCGTGGCGATCACGGCCTCGGTCGATCCGCCATGCATCATCGTGAAGGACGTGGCGCACTCGCTGGCCGAGGCGGGAACCGCGACCCTCGATGGGACGCGCTGGTCCATCGACGCCGCCCTGCGCCAGGGTGACTCGAACGACGATGGCAGGGTCGACATCCTCGACTTCGCGGCGTTCGTCGCCGTGCGGGGGACGGTCGTGGATGCATCGGCCGCGTCGAACTTCAACGCGGACACCAGCGTGACCAACGCCGATCTTGCGTTCATCAGCCTGCACTTCTTCCAGGTCAGCGAGACCTGCGGCAGCCTCTGGTCGGATCCGCCGCTCGAGCGCGTCAAGGTGAAGGACCTGCGAAGGGCGGGCCTCGGTCACCTGGCGATCGGCGACCTCAACGGCGACGGCTGGGTCGACCAACAGGACATCGTGCACTACATGCAGTTCGGTGCACCCGGTCCCGTGGTGCAGGACCTCGAGCGGGCGGTGGTCACGGCCCCGCCAGGATGAAGCGTCCGCGGTCGGCGTCGACGACGAGTCGGCCGTCGGCATCGCGTTGGATCCGGTTGGTCCTCAGCGGGGTGAGCCGCGCATCGAGCGCGAGCGCGCCGTCGTCCAGCCGGTGCACGGCGATGCGCCCGTCGCGCCATGCCGCAACGACTCGACCGGTCGGCTGGTCGACGATGATGGACTCGGGTTCAAAGGCGTAGCGGTCGGTCTCCCACCGCGTCATGGTGCATGCGCGGTTGATGCGCATGAGGTGGCCATCCATGCCGCCGATCACCAGATCTCCGCCCGGACCGACCTCCGCCGCCGCACCGAAGACCTCCGCAACGGCCGAGGTGTCGATCGATTCGACCGGCTCGGCGTGCAGCGGATCCAGGCGCAGCAGCCTGCCGCGCGAGCCGCCGGCCAGGATGGAGCGTCGATCGGCCGATGGTCCGATCGCGACGACCGGTGGCCATGGGCTCGACCAGTCGGGCGACCGGAGCTCCCAGCGGCGCAGCACGCTTCCATCCGGGTTGCGGATCACCACGTCGTTGTCCCAGCGCCAGGAGCAGGTCCAGGCGTCCTCGGCGCCCAGGATCGGTCGCGAGTCACCCACGCGGGCGAGGGGCGGCGTGTCAGGGGCCATGCGCTCCACGCCGCCTTGCTCGGCGATGACCAACGACTCGCCAGACCAGCTCACGCACCAGGGGCGCCCGAGCGTGGTGGGAAGGTCATGCATGGCCTCGAGCGAGATGCCGTCGACCACATGCACGCGCTGGTCGCTCCCGCAGGTCGCGATGCGCGAGCCATCGTGCGACCAGTCCAGCCAGGTGAGTTCCGTGGCGTGCAACCGTCGTGCGTGGAGCACCTCGAGCGCCTCCACGTCGACGAGCCGGATGCCGCCGTCGCGTGAACCGAGCGCCAGCCGGCGGCCGTCCGGTGCGTAGGCGATCGACCAGATGCGCGATCCCGGCAGGGTCGTCCGGCGGGGCTCGCCGCCATCGAGGGGAAGGAGCGTGAGTTCGCCCTGGATGCCACCGATGGCCGCGGAACGGCCGTCCGGCGCGACGGCGAAGGCACGCAGCGTGCCACTGCCGCCATGCGTGAGCGACTGCGGGTGTGCGCCATCCCGGTCGGTCACGATCACCGCCGTCGGTGTGAGCGCGAGGAATGCACCCGTGGCGGGGCAAGCACGCAGCGCGGCGATCGCGTCGTCAGGGCCATGCGTGGCGATCACGGTGCAGGTCAGGGGATCGATGACGCACCATGATCCATCGGAGTACATGATGCCCAGGCGATCCGGCGCGAGCGGTGCAAGGTCGATTGCTTCGGCGTCGGGCGAGCCGGCCGGATTGCGTGCGAGCAGATCGTGGCGCGTGCCGATCGCATCGATCCTGACGACGGCTCCGCCGAGTTCGGCGTAGATGAACGGCTCGGCTGCAGGGCACGCCACGCGGTAGACGTGTCCCGGGTGCTGCAGGATCGTGTCGCTCGCCCGAGCCAGGCGTGCCACGACGATGCGCTCCTCGAGCGAGCCATCGCTGCGCCCTCGCCGCGCGAGGAGCGTGCGCGCCTGCGAGACGGCACCGACCTCCAGGTTCTGCTCGGCAAGCTGCAGGATGGCCGTGCGGCGATCGGCCTCGGCTTGGGCGGCGCGTTCGGCGAAGGCGCCCGCGGCCCACGACGCGCCGAGCACGAGCGCCACGAGCAGCAGCACGAAGGCCGAGCCGATCACGACGGTCCTCGGATCCTGCCGCCAGAGCCTGCGCAGGCGCTGCACCGCGGATTCGCTGCGCCAGGTCAGCGGTTGATGCTCGAGCACGGCATCGAGGTCATCGGCGAGGGCCGCGCTCGTGGCATGCCGATCGGCAGGATCCACGCTCACGGCCCGCGCGATCACGGCGAGCAGGTCGGGTTCATCGACGAGCGCCTCGCGTGGTGCGAGCACGCTGCCGTCGGTCGTGCGGCGAGGAGGTTCCCCGGTGATCAGCCAGGCGAGGAGCGCGCCGAGGGCGTGCACATCGGCGCGGTGATCGATGGTGCGCCCGGCGAGTTGTTCGGGTGCGGCCACGGTCAGGGTGGCCAGGGGGGCTGGTTCGCCTGCCTCGTGGATCCACCGTGCAATGCCGAAATCGATCAGCCGCACACGACCTTCCGCATCGATGAGCACGTTGCCCGGCGCGAGGTCGCCGTGGACCAGCCCGCGGGAGTGGGCGCCGTGCAGGGCCCGTGCGGCGTCCCGGATGGCCCGGACGCATCGTGCCGTGGGCCATGACTGTGCGCGGGCGGCTGCGGTGATCGGTCGTGCATCGCGCACGAGTTCCATGCTGAACCACGGTCGCTGCCCCTCGGGGCGGTCGAGCACGCCGCTGCGGAGGATGCGCACGATGCCCGGGTCGTCGAGCGTCGCGAGCGCCGTGATTTCCCGTCGGAATCGCTCGAGCAGCCCGCTGCCCGTACCCAGTCGCTTGAGCACCTTGACGGCCACGAACCGACCGGGTTCGTCTTCGAAGGCGATCAGCACGTCACCCATCGCACCGGAGCCGAGGGTGCCGCGCAGCTGGAGGCCGGGGATCGCGTCGGTTGGAAGCCCCTCAGGCACGCCTGCCTCGCCGGAGGACGGCGTGCCCGCGAATCCGGCAAGGTGCTTGATGAGGGCGATCCGTGCGGCGTCGCCCCGGCATGCGGCCGTGAGCCAGGCGTCGCGTTCGGCAGCGGGGCGATCGAGGTATCCGGCGAACAGGGTCTCGATCGCCGGATCGGTTGGTTGGGTTGGATCGGTGCGCGGGTCGGTCATGGCATCGGCGCCCCGTCACTGTTTGCGAGTCGCGCCCTGATCCAGCACTGGGCGAAGCGCCAGCGGTTGCTCACGGTCCGCGCCGTGACGCCGGTGATCGAGGCGGTCTCCTCGAGCGAAAGCCCGACGATGAAGCG
>JBEGNG010000132.1:0-3669 GCA_041182645.1 Planctomycetota bacterium | reverse complement strand
GCTGCCTCACTGAGTGCCAGGTCGGGATCCCGGAGCTCGTGTTCCACCACTTCGAGCGATCGGCGCTTGCCGGTGCCGCCGCGCTTGAGCGCCGCTCGTTGGCGGGCCAGGTCGATCAGGTGCTGTTGGAGTGCCCGCGCCATCGATCCGAAGAAGTGGCGTCGGTTGTCCCACGCGGGGGGGCGGTCTGCACCGAAGGTGCGGATCCAGAGATCATGCACGAGGGCCGTGGGTTGGAGGTCATCGTGGTGCGACTCGCTTCGCGCGAGTCCCCGTGCCATGCGACGGAGCTCCTCGTAGGTCAGCGACCAAAGCAAGGCAATCGCCTCATCGCTGCCACCAGAGGCTTGGCGCAACGCGGCGGTCAGGTCAGGCTGGACCGGCTGGTGGGGAGTCCCGGATGGCTCCATGCGCACATTGTGGGGGATGACGCCCGTTCGTGCAGGTCAGGAATGCAGGCCGCGCGGGAACGGAGCCGGCCCGGGATCGTCTGCGGCCTTGGCGTGCGCCGCACGCGTTTTCGAGAAATCGTGGATTCCGTTTCGTTCCGGCGATCCCATCCCGCATGACTCGGGGTCGGGCCCTTCCGGGCTGGGGATGTGAGGTGGCTGCTGTGGTTCAGCCATCGTTGGGTGCTCGGCCTTTCCCCGTCTGACCATCGCAGGTCTGGGCGGCGCTGGTCGGCTGGCATCCGTGACCGCCCGTCGGTGGTGGCGCCTCTGAAGCAGGGGTGCTGTGCAGACCTTCGCGAAGTGCCCCTCAATGCAAGCGCACGGGGGCGGAACGCATCGCTTGCGTTCCGAGGCGTTGAGGTTGAAAGCGGGCGACGAGATTCGAACTCGCGACATTCGGCATGGAAGGCCGACGCTCTACCGCTGAGCTACGCCCGCATGTGCGCATGCACGCACCGGGCGGGATGATAGCGTCCTGCCGATGATCGGCGACCGTTCGTTGGCCCGATCGCCCTGTCGATCGCATCCGGATGCAACCCCCATGAGCCTTCTCCGCGTCATCGTCTGCATCGTGCTGCCGCCGGCAGCGGTCCTCGACAAGGGGTGCGGCCCGATCGTGCTCACGACCGTCCTCACGCTGGTGGGGTGGGTGCCCGGCATCATCGCGGCGATCATCTTCTGCACGCGACCGGCGTCGGCGAAACGCTGAAGGGCGGCCATCCGGCCATCGCGTGCTTCTCCGGAATCCGGTTCCGGCCGGACAGCCGTTCGCGCATGGCTCTTCATGGCTCCCGCATTGCTCCCGGCCTTGATCGGGATCGGCACCTCGGCCCTCACGCTTGTGCTGTGCCTGGCCCTGCTTCCCGCACCCATGACGTTCTGGTGGGTCATTCCGGCCGTTGGGCTGTCCGGCCTGTGGATCTGGGTCGGCATCGCCAGTGCGGCGGCGAGCGCACGAGCTGCCAGCAGCGCGTCGGCGGTCATCGCCGGAGCGGGCTCGCTGCGAATCGTGATCGTGGTCGTCCTCGTGTCGTGCCTCTGCGCTGCCATCGGTTTCTCGCTGGACCAGGGGAATCGTGTGGCCGACATCATCGGCGCGGTGCTGATCCTGGTTGCGTGTGCCTACAGCGGTCTCGGCGCGTCGGCCGTGGTCCTCAACGAACAGCGGATCCAGGCTGCTGAGGCTCCATCCGTCGAGGTCAGGACCGAGCATCGTCAGCAAGCCAGGATCGCGTTCTCGTGCCTCGGTCGGATCAATGCGCTCAGGCCGACGGACAGTGAGTGCAAGTTGGGCATCGACCGTCTCGCGCGCAAGGTCCGGACGATCGAACTCGCCCTGGCGCACTCGCACGGGGGTGGTGTGGGGAGTCTCGACCGAGCACCCGAGCACGCGTTCTCGGAGACCGAACGCATGGCGATCCTTCAGGCCGTGACCGCACTGGAGGACTCGGTCCAGTCACTCGAAGCGGCCGCCGACAGCCCCGATGAGATCACGCGCGCTGCCTCGCATGCCTTGGCCATCGAGCGGCTGCTAGCCATGAAGGGAATGATCTGACATGCCCGAGGTGATCCAGAGTTTCGACCAGTCGGGCTCGGTCTTGGTGAAGCGGTACCCGACCTCCGGTTCCGCGCCGATCGAGCTCGGCTCGCAACTGATCGTCCAGGAGAACCAGCTCGCGCTCTTCTGCCGCGACGGCAAGGGTCTGGACATGTTCCCGGCAGGCCGGCACGGCCTGGACACGGCGAACCTGCCGATGCTCGGTGGAGTGATCGGAGCGGGTTTCGGCGAGTCGCCGTTCACCGTCTCGATCTACTTCTTCTCGACCAAGGTCTTCCCGGGCCTCGGCTGGGGGACAGCCACGCCGATCGTCCTGCGCGACACCACCTACGGCGCCGTGCCGATCCGCGCCTACGGCACCTACTCCTTCAGGGTGTCCAAGCCGCGCAACCTCATGTCCACGCTCGTGGGTACGCGTGGCTTGTCCCAGTTGAAGGAGTTCGAGGACTTCTTCAGGTCGTTGATCGTGGCCAGGTTCAATCGCGTCCTCGCCAAGCAGCAGACGACCGTGCTCGACCTTGCCGTGAAGCTCGATGAGATCGGCAGTGACCTGCGTCGTGCCTGCGAGGCGGACTTCGACCAGTACGGGATCGAGCTGGTCGACCTGCTCATCGAGAGCGCCACGCCACCGTCCGAGGTCATGGCCCGGATCTCGCAGAATGCGGGGAACATGGCCATCACGGACCTGCAGCGGAACATGGCGGTGTCGCAGGCCGATGCCTTGGTGACCGCGGCCGCGAATCCAACGGGCGCAGCGGGTGCTGCGCTTGCCGGTGGGCTCGGCGTGGCCTTCGGCATGGGCGTCGCACCCGCTGCTTCGGCGCCCATGCCGGCGCCGGCAACTCCGGTGTCTGGCGGGGCGGCAGGAGCCGCAGCGGCACCCTCTGCGGATCGCATGGCCGACATCCGCAGATCGCTTGAGCAGTTGAAGGCGATGCACACTGATGGCCTCATCGATGACGAGGAGTTCCGGGCGGCGAAGGCCGCCATCCTGAAGGGAGTTGCCGGATGAGCATGGAGTGCAATGCGTGCGGAGCGGCCATCACGGGCGGCGCCTTGTCCTGCCGACGGTGCGGCGCCGAGGTTCCGCGTTCACAGGACGATCGTGCGGCGATCCACGCAGAGCGCGCGGTGTCTGCAGCCACCGAGCAGATCAAGCAGGGCTCGGGCACCTTTGGGGCGATCCTCCACATCAGCATGCTGGCCTCGATGATCCCGGCCCTGAACTGGATCTGGCTGTTCCCCGTCGGGTGCGCGCTGCTCATGCCTGACGTTCCCGGACGCATGCATGCCAGGGCATGCTGCTGGTTCTGGGTCGATTCCATCATCACCCTTGCCGTCGTGGTGCTCGTCGGGCTGATCACCTTGCTGGCGCTGGTGGCGGGCTCGGCCGTGACCGGCGCAGTCCATGGGAGCGAGTGGGGCGCGGCCATCCAGCAGGGCGGCGAAGTTGGCGGGGGAGTGTTCGTCCTGATCATCGCGGTGGGGTACGTCGTCGTGCTCATCCGTTGGATCAAGCATGCGTTCGCCGCGGCGAGCGCGGCGCGTGATGGCGGGTGGCACACCTATCCCGTCCTGTTCATTGCCCAGCGCCGAACCAGGGAGCACGGCTGACATGTCGACCTCACCCCGCTTCATGCTCAAGGCCGATGCCCGCTC
>JBEGNG010000131.1:0-9645 GCA_041182645.1 Planctomycetota bacterium | reverse complement strand
GCATTCGGCCCAACCCGCAGGCTCGAGCAACTCCGGACGGCAGACGACGATCGATGCTGCGCCCTGCAGGGAGCCCTCGCGCAGGCCGGCAGGATCCAGACGGCGGTGCGACAGACCGAGTCCGGGAATCGGTTCGAGCGCCCGCTCGATCCATTGTGCGCTCGATCCCTCATCGATGTCGAGTCGTTCGCGGTCGAGGATGATCACGGGCGTCGCGGACACGGTCGACACCGTGGCGGCACGCGTATCGTCGGCAGGCTGGCGATCGGCCGGGATCGATGCCACCACGGCGTGCTCGGTCGCCGATGGATCGACCTGGAGCGTGACCGTCGCGACCGCACGCGGTGCGCCCTCGATGAAGACCGCTTCCCCGACCGCGGTCCGGTCATGGATGGCATCGGTCACCGTGACAGGCACCGAGCGACGGCCGCGCTCGGCCACCGGTCGCACGACCGTCACGTCCAGCGTGATCGCACCCGCAACCTGGGGCCCGAGCGTGCGCTGCACCACGGACACGATGGAGGCGGTCGCGGCGTCATCGGCATCGACCTTGCGAACCTCGAGCGTTGCCGTGGTCGCCGGGAGCACCTGCGCTTCCGTGTCGATGGCCCCACGCGTGAACGGGCTGGCCACGACGATGCGCGACGGCATCGACAGACGCCGCAACGCATCGTCGGCCCGATCGACCGCCTGCCTCATGCGTGATGGTTCGTAGCCCGGTCCCAGGTCGGCAAGCAACGAGACCGCGCGATCGGGTTGCACGGCATCGATCGTGTGCTGGACGAGGCCGGACGTCGTGAACACATGCACGACGGAGCCCGCAGGCAACGCCCGGATCGCATCGATGCAGGCTTGGCGCGATGCCTCGAACGCCGTCGTGCCGGACGAGCCGGACGACACCATCGATGCCGCGCCGTCATCCAGGACCACGGCGAGCGCCAAGGGCTGCGTCGCATCGATCGCCGTGACGGTCGCCGGCCTGCCGAGAGCGAGGCCCACGAGCAGCAGCACCAGGCAGCGCAGCACGAGGAGGGACCGCGCGGCGCAGCAGTTCCATGGCCGCCCACTCGATCGGCTTCTGCCGACGACGCAGGAAGAGGTGGATCAGGATCGGCAGCGCCATCGCCGCCGCGCCGGCCACGGCGAGCCACGGGCTGATGAAGCTCATCGCCGACCCCCGGCCACCATGCCTTCACGGCGGGAGAGCAGCGCCGCCAGCACCGGCCCCACCGATTCATGCGTGTCGAACACCTGAAGGTCGTAGCCGAAGGCGCGCGACTGACGGTCGATCGACTGCAGATGACGCTGCAGCTCATCGAGGTAGGCCTTGCGGATCGTCCGGGTGTCGACCTCGATGGCCGACTCACCCTCGAGTCCCACGAACGGCGCCTCGACATCCAGGTCCAGTGTGAGCTCACGGTGGTCCAGCATCGCCAGCAGCATGGCGTCGTGCCCACGGTGGCGCAGTCGCGCCAGCGCCGACCGGAGTTCCTCGGGGTCGCCGGTCACCGAGGAAGTCGCTGATGATCACGAAGAGCGTCCGGTGCGAGGTCTGTGCGAGGAGTTGGTTGATGCACGCGGCGGGCGCGAACCTCGACTCGACGGGTTCCGAGGACAGGCACCGCACGATCGACCGCCACTGGTCACGCGTGGCGCTCTTGCGGACCGAACCACGGAGCCCATCGGCGCCGACCGAGACACCGACGCGGTCACGCTGGCTCAGGCACAGGAAGGCGAGGGCCGCTGCGCTTGCGGTGGCGTGGTCGAACTTGGTCCACGCCGCCCGGCGCCGCGTGGCGTCGGTGCCGCCCCAGCCCTGCTTCACGCCCAGCGTGCCGAACGACATGCTCGCCGAACCATCGACGAGGATCATCACGTCGAGGTTGGTCTCCTGGCGGTACTCCTTCACGTACAGCTTGTCGCTGCGGCCGAAGACCTTCCAGTCGAGGTGGCGGATGCTGTCGCCGGCGGTGTACTGCCGATGGGCCGCGAACTCGACGGCCATGCCCTGCAGCGGCGACTGGTGCATGCCGTTCATCACGCCGTCGGCGACCATCTTCGCCCTGAGCTCGAACGGCGCCAGCTGCGCCAGCGTCTCGGGCGACAGGTACTGCTCGGCGCGGAGGCCTTGGGTCGCCACGGCGGGGCTCACTGCACCGGTACGGTGCGATCAAGGCCCTTGGCCGTCGCCGCGTCCGTGGAATCCACCGGGACCGAGTCGAGCAGCGACGCGATGACGTCGTCGCTGGTGACGCGGTCCGCCTGGGCGTTGAAGTTCGTCACGATGGATGTGGTCGATCATCACGTGGCGCTCGCCGTCGAGCAGGGCCTTGGCCTTCGCAGCGAGCACGAGGAACTGGCTCGCGCGCGGGCCGGCGCCCCAGGAGAGGTAGTCCTTCACCATCGATGGCGCCGTCGGGTCGCCGCCGCGCGTCGCACGGACGATGCGCAGCGCGTACGAGATGACGTGGTCGGGCACCGGCATTTCGCGGACGATCTCCTGCAGCGCGGTGCAGTCCTCCGCGCTGAGCACTCGCCTGGGTTCGGGACGCGGACGGCCGGTGGTGCGCCGGACGATCTCGAGTTCCTGCGCCTCGGTCGGATAGCCGATCCGGATCAGGAACATGAAGCGGTCGAGCTGGGCCTCGGGCAGCGGGTAGGTGCCTTCCTGCTCGATCGGATTCTGCGTCGCCAGCACGAAGAACGGCCGGGGCAGCCGGTGGTTCGTGCCGCCGGACGTGACCTGGCCCTCCTGCATCGCTTCGAGCAGCGCGGCCTGGGTCTTGGGCGGCGTGCGGTTGATCTCGTCGGCGAGCACGATGTTGGCGAACACCGGACCGCGCATGAACCGCAGTTCGCGGGTGCCGCTCGCCTTGTCCTCCTGGATCACCTCGGTGCCGGTGACGTCGCTGGGCATCAGGTCGGGGGTGAACTGGATGCGCTTGAAGTCCAGGGACAGGGTCCGCGCCAACGAACCGATGATGAGGGTCTTGGCGAGTCCCGGCACGCCCTCGACCAGGGCGTGACCGCCGCAGAGGATGGCGAGCAGGAGTTGCTGGACGACCTCGTCCTGGCCGACGATGGTGCCGGCCAGTTCCTCCCGGAGCGCGTCGTAGGCCCCCTTGACCGACGCCGATCGCTCCAGCATGGTCGAACCGGTGATGCGCGACGCGGGGGCTTCCATGGTGGGCCTTTCGGGTGGGCGGACTGGGCGCCGCGGAGCGAACCGCGCGACCTGCGGAACTATACTTCGGACGCGGGTTTTCCCGCAGGATTCCACGTGCCGGAGCTGCCAGAAGTCGAAGCCGTCGCCAGGGATCTGCGACGCGCCCTTGCCGGTGCCACCATTGAGGGCGTGACGGTCCATCGATGGGATGTCATCGACGGTGCGGGGCGTCGATGCGCAGCGCTGCGGCTCGGCGGCGGCATCACGGGCGTGCTCCGCCACGGCAAGCAACTCGCGTTGGTCGGGAAGGGCGGCAGCGTGCTCGTGGTTCAGCTGGGCATGACCGGCGAGTTCGGCGTCGTTTCCGGCCGTGCACCGCTGGTTCCGCACACCCACGCATGCTGGGACCTTGACGGTGGACGGCATCTGTTCGGCGGTCTCACGCTGCTCGATGGCCACGATGCCCTCGCTGAACGCTGGGCCCTGCTCGGACCGGATGCCTTGTCGTTGCCCGCGCAGTGGGGCGAGACGATCGCCCATCGACGCACGCCGATCAAGGCGGCACTGCTCGATCAGGGCGTACTCGCCGGCGTCGGCAACATCTATGCCGACGAGGCGCTTGCCTTGGCCGGCATCCGGCCCGCGCGCCCATGTCGCAAACTCTCGACCCACGACCTTGCCAGGCTTCGCTCAGCCCTCGGTTCGGTCCTGCGCGCAGCGCTCCGCAGCGGTGGAAGCACGGTCCGGACCTATCGGCGCCTCGGTGGGGGGCAAGGCGCCTTCCAGGCCAAGCTGCGGGTCTACGGTCGGTCGGGTCAACCCTGCCTGGGGTGTGGCATGACGCTGCGGTCGGCGCAGGTTGTCGGCCGGACGACGGTGTGGTGCCCCACATGCCAGACCTGACAGGCAGTCTGTTCCTCCTCTCATGGGAAGAAAGAACTTCGTCGTCGTAGAAAGAGTGCTTGACGGCTTGTGGATAGCGATCAACAGACAAACATAAACCCAACCCCAACAAGCACTTCCATCACCATTCACATGTGGATGACATGTCGGTTGCCGTGTCGGTTGCCGAGGTGTGCCGCCGGAGAAGCATCAACCGGTCGTCGTGGGTGGCGGTCAGCGCAGACCGGCAGCTGCAAGGCCCGCCCGGGAGCAAGCGATGCACGACACCTTCTCCACACCCTACGCACGGCGGATCAGGTACCAGCCACTGTGCCGGTTCTCGGACCAAGCGTGCGCTCGATCTCGTCGACCGCCCGGCCGAGCTCCTGGCAACTCGTCCGGCGCTCCTCGATCGTGCGGATGGCGTGCAGCACGGTGGTGTGGTCGCGCCCACCGAAGTGGCCCCCGATCTCCTCGAGGCTGAACCGGGTGTGCCGGCGCGCGAGCCACATGCAGACCTGCCGTGGCAGGGCGATCGACTTCGTGCGGCGCCGCGACATCAGGTCGGCGAGCTTGATGTCGTAGTACCGCGTCACCGCGACGATGATCGCCTGGAGGCTCGGTGCGCCGGAGCCCGACCCAAGGTCATGCAGGGCGGCCTTGGCGCTCTCGAGCGTGATCGGAATGCCCGTCGCCGCCGCGTGGCCGCGCACGCGCGTGAGGGCGCCCTCGAGTTCACGGATGTTCGAATCGATGCGTGCCGCGATGTAGGCGGGCACCTCGTCCGGCAGGTCGATGCCGACGAGCTTTGCCTTCGACTTCACGATCGCCACGCGCGTCTCGAAGCACGGCCGCTCCATGCAGGCGACCAGACCGCTCTTGAAGCGGCTGACGAGGCGTTCCTCCAGCTCAGGGATGTCCTCGGGCGCCGCGTCGCTGGACAGCACGATCTGCTTGCCGGCTTGGTGCAGCGCGTTGAAGGTGTGGAAGAACTCCTCCTGGGAGTGATCGCGCTTGGAGAGGAAGTGGATGTCGTCGATCACCAGCACGTCGACGTTGCGGAAGCGCAGCCGGAAATCCTGCATGCGTCCGCACTTCACCGATTCATGGAAGAGGTCCATGAAGGTGCTGCAGCTGATGTAGCAGAGCTTCGTCGACGGGCGGTTGCGGATGAAGGTCTGGCAGATCGCCTGCAGCAGGTGCGTCTTGCCGAGTCCCACGCCGCCATGGATGAAGAACGGGTTGTACGCACGGCCCGGCTTCTCCGACACGGCCAGCGCAGCAGCGTGCGCGAGACGGTTGCCCGGCCCGACGACGAAGGTGTCGAAGGAATAGTCGGGCGAGAGCAGCATCTGCTCACCGAAGCCCGGCATGTCGGCCGTCACCGACTCGGGTGCCGGCTCGTGGACGAGCTCGGGGCTCGATCCGACGAAGCGGACCGCCAGGAGCCGCCCGGTCACGGCCTGTGCCGCATCGGTGAACTGCGTGCCGCAGGCCCGCTGCAGGTAGTTGAGCTGCACCGGTTCACCGACGACCAGGCGCAGGACGCCGCCGTCGATGCCACCGAAGGCGATGTCGTCGAACCACTGGCGGCACACCTCCGTGTGGTGCTTGCGCAGGTACGCGATGAGTGCAGCCTTCAGGTCATCGTCATGCATGCGCGTCATGGCTGGTCCCATGGGTTCCCGATCGGTCGTCGTGTGGTTCGGCATCCCTGCCGTGGTCGCCCGGTGTGGGCGGGTTGGGGAATATAGGTGGCTCGGTTCAGGGCATCAATGCCCTTGCAGCACGATCAGGCCACGCTCGGCGCCTGTGCATCGCCGGAATCTTCCTTCGATGCACCGGCAACGGCATCATCCGCCACCTGACGCTCATAACGCGCACGGGTCGCGCGGTGATCCATGAGGATGTGGACGCGACCCTCACCACCGACTTCGTCGAGCCGCCTGCGTGCGTACGACAGCATCGTGCGGCGCGAGAGGTGCACGACGACCACATCGCGTGCGGTCCACGCCTGCAAGAGCTCACGGATGTCCTCGACATGCAGGTGCATGCCCGTCGCGGCGCGGCCCCGGTGCTCAGGGTCGAAGAACGTGCATTCGGTCACGACGGTCTGGGCGTTCCGGAACTCATCGCGCAGCAGGAACGGACCCATTTCGGTGTCGCCCGTGTAGGCCACCAGCGGGATGTCGATCTGCCGCGTGATGGCTTCACCGCGTGCCTTCGCCTCCCGCAGGGCATCCGCGGGAAGGTCCGCGAACTCGGGCTTCAGCTTGTTCCTGCGCTCGATCACCACGAAGCCGAGTGCCGGAACCGTGTGCCGGACCTCGATGGCGCGCAGGTAGATGTTCGGCTTGAGCAGGACCTCCTGCCCATCCTCCATGCCGATCACCTCATGCGGCGTCTGCTGCCGCTCGAGGTCGACCCACCCTTTCATCATGTTGAGCAGCGGTTGGGCGATGGCGTGGTGGCAGTGCAGCTTGCCGGGCGGGAGCTTCTGGAAGTACCGCTGGCTGAACCAGTACGGCAGCCCGCCGATGTGGTCCATGTGGGCGTGCGAGAGCGCGATCGATGGGCATGGCACCAACACCCGTGGACAGAACCCCACATCGAACGCCACCTCGAGTTCCGGCACATGCACGACGGTCTGTTCCCCGGCGACACTGAACCCCTGCACGCGATGCGGAGGCAGCCAGAGGAACGAAAGCTGGCCGTCTTTGGCGGGTGGATTCGGGATCATGGGGCGGTCCGTGGCGGAAACGGCCATGCTAGCGCGCCGCCGCCTTGGCGTACCCTGTCGCTGCGTCATGGCCGATGAAGGACCCATCCGAAGCGAGTTCGCCGATGATCCGGAGATGGCACTCCTGATCCGGGAGTTCGTCGATTCGCTCCCCTCGAGGGCCCAGACCATCCATGCACACCTCGAGGCAGGGGCGCACGACACGGCGCGGACGCTGGCGCACCAGCTCAAGGGAGCCGGCGGCGGCTACGGGTTCCCGCAGGTCACCGAGGCGGCGCGAGCGGTGGATCGCTCGATCCGCGACCGAAGGCTCGACGATGCCCGGGCCGCAGCCAGCGCCCTCGTCAAGCTCGCCGCGAGGGTCATGCCGTGAATTCCATCGACCCCACGGCCTTCACGGCATCGACGGCCCGCCTGCTGGCCATCGATGACAGCGAACTCATCCACCGTCTGCTCAAGTTCCGTCTGCAGCACGAGCGGCTCGAGATCCATGGTGCGATCAACGCCCGCGAGGGGCTCGCCATGGCGCGCGAACTCCAGCCGGACGTCATCCTGCTGGACATCGACATGGAGGACATGAACGGCTTCGACGTACTGACCACGTTGAAGAACGACCCGGCGACGCAGGACATCGCCGTCATCTTCATCAGCGGCACCGAGGAAGCGATGGACAAGGTCCGCGCGCTCGACCAGGGCGCCGTCGACTTCGTGAGCAAGCCGTTCGAGGTGGTCGAGCTCAAGGCCCGCGTGCGCACGGCGATCCGCGCCCAGCGCCTCATGAAGATGCTCGCGCAGAAGGCCCAGATCGACGGCCTGACCGGCCTCTGGAACCGGTCGTACATGAACCAACGCCTCGCGGCCGAGGTCGACGAGGCCCGTCGCCACGGCCAACCGCTCTCGATGATCCTTTGCGACATCGACCGCTTCAAGCACCACAACGACCACTTCGGGCATCCGTTCGGCGACCTCGTCATCGAACGCTTCGCGCAGATCCTCTCGGGCGGCCGCAGCAGCGACGTGGCATGCCGGTACGGCGGCGAGGAGTTCTGCGTGATCCTTCCCTCGACCACGTCGGAGGAGGCGGAGGACGTGGCCAATCGCTACCGCGAGCAGCTCGAGCGCACGACGTGGAATGACCACCCCGGCCTGGTCGTCACCGCCAGCTTCGGCGTCGCCGAGTTCGGCCCGGGGCGCGACACCGCGGAAGCCATGCTGAAGGCCGCCGATGCGGCGCTCTACGGTGCCAAGCAGGGTGGCCGCAACCGGGTGGCGGTCTCGCCGGCGGCGTGAGCCACATGGCCACGCACCACGAGCAGGCCATCTGCATCCGTCACTGGGATTTCAGCGACACGAGCCAGACCGTCGGCATGTTCTGCCGCGGTGCAGGCATCGTGCGTGGCATCGCGAAAGGGGCACGGCGCGAGCGTGGAGCATTCTCCGGGGGCATGGACCTGCTGTCGATGGGGGAACTCGCCTGGATCGATGCCAAGGGTGGCGACCTCTGCACGCTCACGGGATGGACGCCGACGGAGACCTGGCCTGCACTCAGGTCCTCCGCTCGGGCCAACGCCGCGGCGTGGTACATGCTCGAGTGCATCGGGCGCATGCTCGAGCCCCACGATCCGCATCCGGCGCTGTTCGATGATGTCGTCGAGGCGTTCCATGCGCTGTCGACCGGTGCGGTTGAGGCGGGCATGCTGCGGTTCCTCTGGTCCCTGCTCGCCGAGACGGGGTTCTCGCCGCGCATCACGGTGCCGGCGACGGACACATGTGCCTTCGACCCCGGCGTTGGGTGCATCGAGCAAACCATCGATGGAGCATGGACGGTCCGATCATCGACACTCGCCGCGATCGAGCGTGCGCTCCGGCGGGATCCGTCGCTCGAGCCCGCCGAGGCGCTCCGCGGCGCCACGCTGCTCGCCGCCTGCGTGCGGCACCATCTCCAGGCCGAACCGGGGACGCAGGCCGCGTTCTTCGGCCCGATCCCGCAAGGCATGCGGCCCTTGCCTCGACGCGGTCCGGCACCCCGGCGCGGCTAGCATCGGGTCATGCGCACGGCCCACTCCGAGCATCGACTCGCCAACGGCCTCACGATCATCGCCGAGGTCGATCCGGCGGCACACACCATGGCAGCGGGCTACTTCGTCCGGACCGGCGGGCGCGATGAACCCACCGCACTCATGGGCGTCAGCCACTTCCTCGAGCACATGATGTTCAAGGGCTCGGCGTCCGTGCAGGCTCAGGACGTGACAGGACGTGAACCGCCGCTTCGACGACATCGGTGCCGAGCACAACGCCTTCACCACGATCGACATGACGGCCTACCACGCCCACGTGCTGCCCGACCGGCAGGACCAGGCGATCGCGCTGCTCAGTGACCTGCTCCGGCCGGCGTTGCGCGACTCGGACTTCGACGAGGAGCGCAAGGTGATCCTCGAGGAGATCGCCATGTACGACGACAACCCGTTCTGGCCGCTCTACGAGCGTGCGTCGGAGGCGTTCCACGGCGACAACCCGCTCGGTCACCGCGTCCTCGGCACGCCCGAGTCGATCAAGGCGATGGATGTCCAGGGCATGCGCGACTACTTCCGAGCCCGGTACAGCCCCGACAACACCGTGCTTGCGCTCGCGGGCCGCGTCGACCTCGATGCTGCGATCCGGGTGGCTGAGGCCGAGCTCGGCCATGTCCCGCCACAGGCTCCACGCGACCTGCGCACCCCATCGGGCCATCGGCGCACGGACTTCACGATCGAGAGTTCGAAGGCGACCAGGCACTACCTGCTCGGTCTCGCACCGGGGCCGTCGGCGCTTGATGAGGACCGGTACGCCTTCATGGTGCTCTGCCAGGTGCTCAGCG
>JBEGNG010000130.1:0-5534 GCA_041182645.1 Planctomycetota bacterium | reverse complement strand
TTGCCGATGCGGTTCGCGCAACGACCCGCCGTGCACCCGAAGTACTGCGTGCGCTCGACGTAGTCCTGCACGGTCGGGCGACCGAGGACGACGTCGACCGGCTTCCCCGCGCGGTCGGGCACATGGAGTTCGGTGATGATCGTGCCGTAGTCGGTGACCTTCATCCGCATGCCGTTGCCGTTGTCGAGCGTCCACAGATGGGCGGTGCGGCCGTCGACGGCCCCCCACTCGACGACGGAAAACGATCCCTGGACCGGACGCCCGGCGTGGTTGGTTGCGGTCATGGTGGCTCCGACGAGGATGGCTGCGAGGATGGACATGGGCTGGGCTCCGTTGGATTCAGAAGACGGTCATGCCGCCGTTGACGTGGATGGACTGTCCGGTGACGAAGCGGGATGCATCGCTCGACAGGAAGACGACCGCGCCCCCCACATCCTCGGGCGTGCCGAACTGCCCCATCGGGATGAGTCGCTCGTACGCATCCTTCTCGTGCTGGGGATCGTCGGCATGGCGCTCGACCGGGATCCAGCCCGGCGCGACGGCATTGACGGTGATGTGCCACGGAGCGAGTTCGGTCGCCATGCTGCGCGTCCAGCCGGTCTGCGCACCCTTCGCCGCGACGTAGGCGCTGAAGTTGCCGACGCCGCGCGCGAAGACCTCGCTCGTGATGTTGATGATGCGCCCGGCCTTGCGCTGCTTCATCGCCGGGAGCACCGCGCGCGTGAGCAGGTACGGGCTCTTCACGAAGAAGTCGAGCATCGACTGGTAGAACGCCCAGTCGTACTCCTCGATCGGCTTCAGTGGCTGCTTCGGCGTGGCGTTCACCACGAGCGTGTGCACGGCGCCGAGCGTGCGCTCGATGTCGGCCACCATGTGGTTGACCTCGTGCTCATCGGTGACGTTCGCCCGGAAGAGGCCGCCCTCGAAGCCGAGCGCGGTGAACTCGGCGAAGGTGCGTTCGGCCCATGCCTGGTCGTTGGCGTAGTTGAACGCGACCTTCGCGCCGGCCTTGCCCAGCGCGAACGCCATGGCCTTGCCGAGCCCCTTGCTGCTGCCGGTGACGAGCGCGACGCGCCCATGCAGATGGAAGTCCTGCGACATGCATCGGAGGCTAGCCCAAGGCGGGTGGCGCGCGCGTTCTCGGACGCCGCTCGCCGCCCGTCGAATCACTTGCGCAAGCCTGTGGGAACGGTATAGTTCCCCTCCCGCCAGTGACCGCCGGCGGGCATCAGTGCGGGTGTAGCTCAGCGGTAGAGCGCTACCTTGCCAAGGTAGATGTCGAGGGTTCGATCCCCTTCACCCGCTTGCCTCGCTCGAAGCCGAAGGCCATGCCTTCGGCTTCGTCGCTTTTGCCCGCGGGTGGCCCGCTCCGCGGGCGGCGGCCCACAGGGCCGCCAGGGTCTGCGGGCCACCAGCCTCGATCCCCTTCACCCGCTTGCCTCGCTCGAAGCCGAAGGCCGTGCCTTCGGCTTCGTCGCTTTTGCCCGCGGGTGGCCCGCTCCGCGGGCGCTTTTCAATCACGGAAGAAACGGCGTTGAACCCACAGCAATCAGATTTACCCGATCGGGTTACGCATCCGGCGCACTTTCGTGCTGCCGCCCAAAGTGCCCGATTCGACGCCCTCCTCACCGCATAATGCGGCAATGTCCGCCGCGATCGTCGACATCGCCAATCGGGATGTCGCAGATGTCTTGACCAGTCCCCTGGCGCTCTCGATCTGGGAGCTGGTCAGGCGCTTCACGCGGCCATGCACGGTCGACGAGATCTCGGTCCTCGCCCACTGCGACCCGGCCAAGGCGCAGTCCACGCTCGATCTGCTCTCTGCAGCAGGCCTGCTCGAAAAACTGCCGATCCGCGCGGAGCGCCGGACCACGACCTACCGCAGCAAGCACGAGGCCATCGTCCTCTCGTACGACCCGGAAGATGCGGCGCACCTGGCGCTGGCGCGCCACTTCAGCGACCGGGTGCTGGCCGCAGGTCGCGAGGCGATCGCGGCCTTCTTTGCCAACGAGGGCGACCGCGTCAGCAAGGCGCCACTCCGGTGGCGCCATCGCTCGTATTGCTCGGCAGCGCTGAAGCCGGAGCACATCGACGAACTCAAGCGCATGGTGCGCCAGATCCACGACTACATGATCAGCGTGCAGGCCGAGATCCGGAACATCGATGCGACCCAGCCGCAGGACTGCAACTTCCAGATCATGATCGAGGCCGTCCCGACCGATCCGCCGACCCTGCCGATGCCGCAGCTCTACGTCGTCGGACGCGACCGTGCGAGGGAGGTGGCGGAACGCTCGGCCAGTACGGGCATGCATCCGCTGTCGCCCCGCGAGCGACAGGTGGCCGCACTCCTGGCCAGTGGACAGACGCGGCCCGAGATCGCATCCGCGCTCGGAGTCTCGCTCAACACCGTGGCGACCATCGGCAAGCGCATCTACGCCAAGCTCGGCGTCAAGCGGCGTGCGGAACTGGCCTCGCGGCTGCGGAGCAGCTGAGGCCGGCCACCGGGATCGCGGCGTCCGGCCCGGGTCAGCCGCCGGGCCTGACCTGTGCGCGCAGGCGTTCGTAGACCGGTGCGAACCGTCCACTCGAACGGATGCCTTCCTCGCAGATCGCCAACGCATCCCCCACGCGGCCGACCTTGGCGTACGACATCACCAAAGCCTGGTCGCACGCCACCAGGTCCTCTGCTTGCATGCGCGGCCGCGCGGCAACGAGGAACGGGATGGCCTCGGCCCACTCGCCGCGCAACTGATGCAGGCGCCCGACGTAGCGCTCGGTGAATCCCGAGCTGGAATCGCCGTGGGCCAACAGGAAACGTCCGCGCGCGATCGCGTCGGCGGCAATCGCCAGGTCCGCCGCATCGAGCGCGCCGTTCACGCGCTCACGACAGGCCAGGAGGAAGTACGCGTACTCCAGGCTCCAACTCATGTGGCCCGGGACCTGGCCGAGCGCGATGCGGTACAGCGGCTCGGCCTCGGCCGCCTTGCCCTCGCGCAGCAGGACACGGGCGACCATCCCCGTCACCGGCCGTTGCGCGCCGGCATGCGGCCGTGTGGTCTTCCATTCCTCCAACGCCGCACGCACGGGCGGCGGCTGCGCTGCCTCGAATCCCCCGGCCGCACCATCGAAGCGAAGGAACGCCTCGCCGTTGGACCGCTTCATGAACGGCACGCCGAAGAGCACGCGCAGGGTGTGGTCGACCCGCCAGGCATCCCAGGGATTCGATCCCAGCCGTGCGGCCAGCGATGACCAGTCGAAGCCGTCGGCGATCGGCTCGCCCGGCGGCATGCCGGGCATCGCAAGGATCGCGTTCGCCATGAGCCGCGCCGCCTCGGCCTGGCCGCGCAGGCTGGGATGGACATGGTCATCCAGCAGTTCCCACGCCGTCGCACCCTCGGGGCTCATCGAGCGGAACGACTCGGCGATGTCGCACAACGGCGCGCCCGCGCGCCCGGCCGCATCACGGATCCCCTGCTCCGTGGCGCTGGTCGGCCGCCACGGCATCGTGTCGAGGTCGCGCGCGCGGAGGAAGGCTGCCCGGGCTGCCGCGCGGTCGCCCCGCACCGCGAGCGCCTTGCCCAGGAAGAAGTGCGCCTGCGCATGATCGGGCGCGACCGCGAGGATGGCGCGCGCCGCGGCTTCGGCGATGGCGGCGTCGCCCGTCGCGGCCGTGCGCGCCACGGCCAGGTCCCGTTCAAGCTGCTCACGCTGCGCCGGGCTCAGGTGGTCGAGCGCCTCCTGGCCGAGGGGCACGAGCCCCGCCTCGTTGCTCGCGGTGGTGCAGACGAGCACGGGCACGCCCGCGGCGCTGCAGGCATCGATCATCGCTCCCACATGCGTCGTGATGTTCGTGGCCGCGGCGGTCCGCAGCGCCGCATCGGCGGGGATGACCGTCTGGCCGATCATCTGCTCCATCAGCGTGCGGTCGCCGGTCGAGCCGCCACGCAGCAGGCCCTCGGTGGCCTGGACGATGGCCAACCCGCGGACGGCGCGCACCCATGGCAAAGCGCCGACGGGCATCGTGCCGGACGCACTCACCGACGCCGTCCCGTAGGCACCGAAGAACTCGTTGTTGCCGACGTAGAGCACGACGAGGTCGGGCTGCTGCCGCACCGCCTCGCGCGTCAGTTCGACGAGCGGGAAGCTGGCGACGGCCGTGGTCCCCAGGTTGATCACCTCGACGCGTCGATCCGGCCAGCGCTCCTGCAGCACGGCCTGCAGGAACGCTCCCATCGAGAGGTTGCGCGGCTGCGGGTAGCCCTTCGCCGCCGACTCGCCCACGAGCATCACGCGGAACGTGCCCGCGGGCTTGGGCATGACGAACTCGCTCTCCTCGGCGTAGCCCGCGCGGTCGGGATCCGCGAAGAAGTAGGGCCGTGAGGCGTCGGGCACGGTGATCACCAACGACTGCCCGGGCGCCACCTCACCCGTGTCGCGGAAGAACGCCGGATAGCCGCCGAAGCCGGCGATCCTCAGCACCCCCTCGACGAGGACGAGGGCAACCAACGGCACGATCAGCGTCACCACCATGAAGAGCACGCGCTTCCACGGTGGCAGGACTGGGCGATCGGTGGGCGTGGTGTCGGCCATGGTCAGAACTGCCGCTCCGGATCATGCCGTGCGCCAGGCAGGGCATGCCACCGCGACGAACGGCCATCCACGCGCGCGTCGAGCGGATCCCAACCGGCAACGCGCGCGACGACCCCGATGGGCGTCACGACGAACGCGTACACGATCGCCAAGGCAACCACGCCGAGTGCCGTCCCGATGCACCAGGCCACGCCCATCCAGGCACGGTAGACCCAGAGTCCGCCCGGCAGGCCGAGTCCGGCCGTGACGAGCGCGAGCGCACCAAGCGACCAGAGCACGGGCGCCATGGGCTTCAGGTGCGGGAACGGCCCCCACGGCACGAACCACATCAGCGCCCCAGCGGCGGCGCACGCCACGGGTGCCACCAAGCCCCAGCTCCTCAGCCTGCGCGCATCGGGCGACCAGTGGATCTCGATCATCGCGCGGCGCTCAGAACAGCGTGTAGATGAACGGCGCGGCCTGCGTGCCGCCGAGCACGATGAGCACGCCGACGACCAGCAGCGCGATGATCACGGGCACGAGCATCCAGGCCTTGTTCGCCCGGACGAAGTCGAACAGCTCACCGAGGAAGGATCGCCGTGCCATGCGGTCAGTCTAGCTTGAAGGACCGCCGGTACTCCTCCGCACCGGCCATCGGGGGCTGCCGCTCCTTGCGCATCAGCAGATTGCCCACGACGAGCGTGTCCATGTCGGTGAACATGAAGCACCGGTAGGCGTCGCGTGCATCGTGCACGATCGGTTCGCCCCGGATGTTGAAGCTCGTGTTGACCAGGACCGGGCAACCCGTCCGGCGCTCGAACGCGGCCAGGATCGCCGCGAAGCGTGGCGCGCGCGATGGCGAGACGGTCTGCACGCGCGCCGAGCCATCGACATGCGTGACGGCGGGAACCTGGCTGCGGATCGCCTTCAGGCGGTCCAGCCCGACCAGGCCGGACTCGGCGCCG
>JBEGNG010000129.1:0-6073 GCA_041182645.1 Planctomycetota bacterium | reverse complement strand
ACCCCCGCCCCCCACGAGGTCTCCCCCCATGGCATCGCGCTCCGGCAGCAACGGCACCATCATCGGCCTGGTCATCTTCGTTCTGGCGACCGTGGCCCTGCTGGTGACGAGCATCGTCCTCTGGTCCAAGTACGACGACGCCCGCAAGGCGGCCGAGGCGGCCCGCGGCGGCCAGTCGGAATCCGACCGCAAGGCCGACGAAGCCACCCAGCGGCTCGGCCAGGCCGTCGCCCTGATGGTCGGCCGCACCGATGCCTCGGTCGAGGAACTGCGCAAGGAGTTCGAGGCGGGCGAGAACGACGTGGTCAAGACGATGCTCGACAAGGCGCGCAGCGACGCGTCGAAGCTGCGCAAGGACCTGGCCGCGGCGAGTGACGAATCCAAGCGCATCCAGCAGCAGCTCGATGTCGCCATGCGCCGCATCGACGAGGCCAAGCAGGCGTACGACGCGGCGCTCGAGGCCAAGGGCCCAGAGTTCTCCGAGCGCGAGGAAGCGATCGCCAAGACGCAGGCCGAACTCAGGGCCAGCTCGAGGCCCTCGAGGGCGAGAAGAACGCGCTCGAGTCGCGCGCCGGCGACCTGCAGCGCCAGGTCGACCGCATCCGCGTCCAGCCCAAGAATTCCGCCGCCCTCGTCGATGGCCACGTGCTCGCCTCGAACGCCGAAGGCCGCGTCTACATCGACCTCGGCCGCAAGCACCGCATCCGTCCCGGCATGACCTTCGAGGTCTACGCCGATGCCGTGGGCGCCGGCGTCGACCCGTCGACCGGCGCCATCCTGCCCGGCAAGGCCAGCATCGAGGTGCTCAAGGTCGACGAGACCACCAGCACGGCGCGCGTGATCCGCCAGCAGCGCGGCGCCAGCCCGCCGGTCAAGGACGACGTCCTCGTCAACGCGATCTACAGCCCCGACTACACCTACCGCTTCTTCCTCTACGGCGAGTTCGACACCGACGCCGACGGACGCACGAGCGCCGAGGAGAAGGCCTTCGTGATCCAGCGCATCCGCGACTGGGGCGGCACCGTCACCGAAGGCGACGACCTCCCCGGCGACGTGGACTTCGTGCTCGTGGGCGTCGAGCCCGCCGAACCGCGCGGCACGCTCTCGGATGATGCCTCGATCGAGGAGATCGAAGCCGTGAGCCAGGCGCGCGAACGCCGGGTGAAGTACCTCGGCCTGGTCGACAAGGCCACCGACGCGCGCATCCCGATCCTGAACTGGAACCGCTTGCGCACGCTGACCGGCGACGCGGAGCGCTGAGCGCCGCGTGGCCTCTTCGGTCGCGCCAGCCGTCCACCTCGCCCAGTACGCGGCGCTGCGTTCCTGCTTCGGCCTCCTGCACTCGTTCGGCGTCGAGGAGAACCTCCGCACCGCCGCCGGCTTCGGCAGGCTCTATGCCTCGCTCGTGCCGCGTCACCGGCAGCGCGCCATGGACAACCTCGCGCACGCGATGCCCCACCTGAGCGACGATGAGCGCCGGGCGTTGGCCGTCCGCAGCCTCGAGTCGATGTTCCAGCTGTTCATGGTCGAGAGCGTCGCGACGCCGCGCCTGGTCACCCCCACGAGCTGGACCCGCCACGTGTCGTTCGCCCCGACGCACCCCCTGCTCCAGCGCGGCCTCGGCCTGCTGCTCGAGCACCGTCCGGTCATCCTCTGCACCGGCCACTGCGGCAACTGGGAGTTGCTGGGCTTCGTCATGACGATGCTGGGCTTCGACATGACCGCGCTCGCGCGGCCGCTGGACAACCCGTGGCTGAACCGCTGGATCCTCGGCGTGCGCGAGGCCCGGGGCCTGCGCATCCTGACCAAGTGGGGCGCCACCGAGGTCGTGCAGGACATCCTCGACCGGAAGGGCCGCGTGGGCTTCATCGCCGACCAGAATGCGGGCGACGACGGGATCTTCGTGCCCTTCTTCAACCGTCTCGCGAGCACCTACAAGTCGATCCCGCTCCTGGCCATGCGGCACGAGGTTCCGATCGTCGTGGGTGCGGCCCACCGCAGCGGCGACCGCTTCCACTACGAGTTCGACGTCCACGACGTGATCGAACCGCATGAATGGGCCGATGCCGAGGATCCTGCGTTCCTCATCGCCGCCCGAGTGAACCGGGGCATCGAGCTGGCGATCCGCAGGTCGCCCTGGCAGTACCTCTGGATGCACCGCCGGTGGAAGAGCCGCCCCCCGCACGAGCGGCAGGGCAAGCCGATGCCCGACCGCCTTCGTGCGAAGCTGCGGAGCCTGCCCTGGATGGACGACGACCTGCTCGGCCGACTCGCCCTGCCGCTGCACCAGCGTTGAGCGGCTCGGCCTCCACGGTGACCGCTACGATCCCTCCCATGCAGCGGCGCCTCGACGGTCGGACCATCCTCGCGGTCGACGACGACCCGGACATCCTCGCCGGCATGGCGCTCGCGCTCGAGGCCGAGGCCGCCAAGGTCATCCGCGCGGCGGACGGCGCCCAGGCCTGGAGCGCGCTGCAGGCCGGCGGCATCGATGCGGTCGTGCTCGACATGATGCTGCCGCAGCTCTCGGGGCTGGCCATCCTCGAACGCCTCGGCACGATCGAGGACCGCCCGCCCGTGGTGATGGTCACCGCGAACCAGGGCCGCCGTCACCGCGAGTTCGCCACCGCGCTCGGTGCCAGCGCATACTTCACGAAGCCCGTGCCGCTCGAGCGCCTCGTCGACGCGGTGTGCGAGTCGCTCCGTTAGGATCCCCCTCCGCGTGCCGCGCTCGTACTACATCTACGGCCTCCCCGAGAACATCGAGGACTTCGACCCCGAGGGCGATATCCCTCGGATGCCGATCGGCGACCGTGCGACGGTGCTCCGGGGCCTCTCCCAGCTCAACACCTCGCCTGACGTGCCGGGCAGCTCGACCCTCTACGGCCCGGGCATCGAGATCAGCCTGCCGGAGGGCGACGGCGTGCTGGATTTCGCGGTGCTGCGCGTCAGCGACGACACGATTTCCTGGCCCGTGATGCTGCGCATCGCGGGCGAGATGGGCTGGTGCATGTGGGATCCGGACGAGAACCGGAACCTGTACCGGCTCAAGCGACGCCACGACGACCTCAGCTGATCCTTCGGCGACGTCGTCGGGCACGGGGGTTCGGCCCCCTGCCGTGCCCGCTCAATCGAGGGTTTCGCTCTCGATGCTCGCGCGCTCGCCGGCGAGCCGCTTCTCGGCGTAGCGGCGCACCCAGTTCTCCCAGGTCTTGCCCGCCGCGGCGTCGCGGCCGCTGATCCTGATCGACGCGATGTCCCGGCCCATGATCGACCGACGCTCGGCCGTGCCCGGCGACATCAGGCGCAACCGGCAGGAGCCCAGATCGACACCGACGGTCACGTCGAACACGAAGCCCTCGATGCTGCTGCCGTCACGTTGGGTGATGGTGACGTCGCCCCGGAAATCCCGGATGGCGTCGAGGCTGGCAACGAGGCGTGCTGGTTCGGACGCGTCGAGCGCGTCGCCTTCCTTCAGGGCAGTCGTGTCGGGGGTCACCCCCGGAGGCTACCGGCTGGCCTCGGCCGAGAGGCGCTCGTCGAGGACCCGGACCAGCTCCGCCAACTCGGCGGCGGCCCGCTCCAGGCTGCTCGAGCCGGTGATGGCCTGGATCGGGTCGGAGCGCCCGTCCTGCTTCAGCCGGACCTGCAACCGCATGGCCTCGGCCACCAGCGCAGCCTGGGCGGCGCAGGCCTGCCGCAGGAGCAGCATCCCGGCATGGTCCGTGGGCAGGCTGTGGAGCGCGGCCGTACCGACGAGGCGAAGCCCGGCTTCGGCCGCAGGCGCCTTGGGTTCAGGTTGGGTCAAGGGATCGGTCTTCACGGGCAAGGCCTCGGGCGAGGCGCGTTGGAAGTGTACCGTCGGCATGCAGTCTCCCATGAAGGACGGGGCTCAACGGGCCCCCGTTCACGGCGAGGCCCGGAAAAGACATCGGTTCAGGATCGCTGGGGGCATGATTCTCCGGACCCGTCAGGATTCCCACCGAACCTCCCCCGTGAAGGTGACCGAAGGTGTGCGGCCCAACGGCCGAGGTGCCCCTCAGAGCGACCAGCTCAGGCCGACGTAGGCCCCAAGGCTGTCGCGGCCCGGGTTCTGTTCGTCGGTCCGGGCATTGCTCTGGTGGAACCACTGCACACCGAGCATGAGCGAGGTCCCGGCGTCGAGTTGGTGCCGCACGCCAAGACCGGCCCAGGGGGCGAAGTTGGTGTCGCTGGTCCCGGCCGGAACCTCGTTGGTCGTGAATTGCACGCCACAACCGAGTTCACCGTAGACCGACCAGGTCTGCTCGCGCAGGAAGTGCCAACGGATGTCCAGGCCCACCCCACCGCCGGCAGCGTCCTCGACCGGCTGCGACACGCCGATTCCGCTGGCGTACAGGCCCAAGCCCAGGCCCTCGGCCACGAACCACGAGTACTCCGCCAGGCCCTGCACGTACTCGGCGGCGTCGAAGTCAGAACCTACCCCCACGAGCAGCGTGAAGGCGCTGGAACCCTCGGCGCCGTACTGCACCTGGGCGGCCGCCTCGAGCTCCTTCGGGGTTGGTGCGGGGTCACTGTCGACTTCCGAGGCAAGCACGAGCGCGAGGGCGTCGATCATGCGTGGGACGCTACCGGCGCGCGCCTGATGGCATCGGAGCGGTGCACCGTCTGGCCAAAAGAAAAACCGCCGTCCGAACGCTCCGACACGCTCGAACGGCGGCACCACGGCCAAAAGGCCGCGAAGAAGTCTGGATCCGGAGTATCTACGACGCCGGGCCTCCGTCAATGGGTCGGAACGCTTCGATTCCGTTGATTTTCCAAGTGTTTGTGCACATCGGACCTCCTCGAGAAACCTGTCTGATAATCTCGGCCCATGCCCTCCGCCATTGCCGCCGTCGCCATGACCCGTTGCGCCGCCGACAGCGGGCGGCAGTGGCTCGTGGCGCAGCGATTGCCGGGGGCGCGGCTCGGGGGATTCTGGGAATGGCCCGGCGGGAAGGTCGAGTCCGGCGAAACCTCCTCCGCCGCCGCTGCGCGCGAACTGGAAGAGGAAGTGGGCGTGCGGATCGACGCAGCCAGCCTGCAGCCGGTCGCACCGCCGCTCGATGCCGGCGCCATCACGCTCGAACTCTTCTGGGTGGACGCACCGGCGCACGCGATGCCGAGTGCGATCGGCTGCGCGCAGGTGCGGTGGGTCGCGGCGGACGAACTCGCCACCCTGCCCTTCCCGCCCGCCAATGCGCCGCTGACCCGTGCGGTCATCGCGCTCGATCGCAGCCTGGCGACGATGCCCGCACCGTCGGCTCGGCGCGACCGCCGCGATCCGGCCGCGTGATCACTTCGAGAAGGGTGGCTTCGATGCCTCGACCTTCGCCGCGCGTGCGCGCTCGATCAGCGCGGCTTCGTCCTTCGACAGCGGCACCAGCGTGACGTGCCACTCGGTGTGGCTGCGCAGGTCGACCGGCAGGATCTCGCCGACGAGGTCGGGGCCGGGTGCATCCCACAGCGGCATGTCCACGCTGCGCCCGTTCCAGTCGGCCGCGTAGCCTTCCTTCACGATGCGCACGTCGTAGGTGCCGTAGTCGTTGATGGCGGCGGTGCACGGCGTCGTGCCGACCTCCCGGTCGTTCAGCCAGACGCGCGCCCCGGCGGGCTCGCTCGTGATGCTGATGGTGCGTTCGACGCAGCCGGCGAACGGCAGGCAGGCGAGCACGATGGCGGTGCGCATGCGCATGGGCTTCGATGCTAGCGGGACCGCTACACTCCGGGCGTGCCGCTGCTCGCCGCCCACGAACTCGTGAAGTCCTACGGCGGCCGCCGCGTGGTCGACGGCGTGAGCTTCACCGTCGATGCCGGCGAGATCGTCGGCATCCTCGGCCGCAACGGCGCCGGCAAGACCACCAGCTTCCGCATGGCCATCGGGATGATCGCCCCCGAGAGCGGCTCGGTCGAGTTCGACGGCCGGGACGTGACGCGGATGCCGATGTACCAGCATGCCCGCGCCGGCATGGGCTACCTGGCCCAGGAACCCAGCGTCTTCCAGCGGCTGACCTGCGAGCAGAACCTGATGGCGATCCTGCAGACGCTGCCCCTG
>JBEGNG010000128.1:0-7840 GCA_041182645.1 Planctomycetota bacterium | reverse complement strand
CGGCATGGCGCATCGGACCGCCGTGCTCGGTGCGCTGCACGGGATCGGCGCTCACGGCGCCGACGACGCCGCCGGGCACGCCGTCCCAGACCGCCCCTGCAGGCACGCGGGCGGACGATGGCACGGTCGAGAGCGGCGCGACCAGTGCGTCCTCACCGACGGTGGCACCAGGCTCGACCGTTGCACGCACGCCGATCGTCGCGCCTGCGCCGATCGTCACGCGACCGTGCTCGATGCCGCCGGGCTCGAGCCGACCCGTGAGGACGACCGCATCCTGCGCGATCGTGACGCCGTCGCCCACGTCGAGCAGGTCCCAGCCACCGCGGTGCAGGTTCGCACCCCGATGCACGTGCACGCTCGATCCCACGCGCGCGCCGAGCGCACGCAGGGTCCACCCCGCGAGCGCGGTGCCCTCGACCAACGACCAGGGGATCGTGCCCGCGACCTGCTCGATCATCCACTCCCGCACGTGACGCCCGCTCCAGGCTGCGACCCACCCCGGTTCGTAGCGTCCGATGAGCACGCGTTTCAGCCCGACCGTCGCAGCGACCGCCAGCGGGAGCCACGCGAGGCGGGCCGCCATCCACGCCAGCGGTGCGACGAGCGCGACGCCTGCCGCACCGAGCGCCTCGATCGCCCCCGGGCCGCCCCGGAATGCAATCCACGACGCCACCGCACCACCGCCCACGAGACCGATCCCGAGCACCGCACCCTGCGCGGTCCACGCCGCGAGCTTGCGGTGCAGCGGTGCGCGCCCGATGCGACGACGGTCCTCCACGGGCACCGGGGCAGGCCGCTCTCCCCTGGCTCCGTCGAGTGCACGGACGAGCGCACCGATCGTCGGCGCGTCGTAGACCATGCGCACGCGCGCCTCGATCCCGACGAGCCGCCTGATGCGCAGCACCAGGTCCACCGCCCGCAGCGAGTCCCCGCCGAGGTCATCGAAGAAGTGCCGCCCGGCATCCGGAAGGTCGCTCGCACCGGTCGCCGCCGCCGCGCACGCCGCCACCCGGACCTCGAGGGGTTGCCGTGCGTCTCCAGCCAGCGCATCCCACGAGCGCGCATCCACCGAGCCACCGCGCGCTGCCGCCAGCGACGCAGCCACCGCCCGGCGATCGACCTTGCCGCTCACCAGGCGCGGAAGGCCCGTCGCCGCCTGCAGTACGCCCGGCACCATCGATGCCGGCAGCTGCGCGCGTGCACGCGCGAGCACGGCCGCCGTGTCGATCCCATCACCCACCACGAGTGCACCGAGCTGCGCCGTCGCGCCCTCACCGACGAGTGCGCACGCCGCCTCGCGCACGCCCGGGCAGGTGGCGAGGCATGCCTCGACGGCCCCGAGCTCGACCCGATGTCCGCGCACCTTGACCTGGGCATCGATGCGACCGAGGTACTCGATCGCGCCACCCTGCCGGCGCACCAGGTCACCCGTGCGGTAGACCCGGCCCACGCGCGGTTCCTGCGTGAATCGTGACGCGGTGAGGGCCGGCTTGCCCCGGTAGCCCAGCGCCAGGCACTCGCCCGACATCCACAGTTCGCCCTCCTCACCATCGCCTGCCTCGCTGCCGTCGTCGCGGGCGATGATCGCCCGGCTGCCCGGCACGGCATCACCCAGGTGCACCGGGATGCCCGGGTGCATCCGCCCCCGGATGCAGGTGACGCAGCACTCCGTCGGCCCGTAGCCATTCTCGAGCCAGAGTGCGGCGCTCCATCGATCGCTGACGTCCTGCGGGAGCGCCTCGCCGCCCACGTACACCAGCCGCAGCGCGGGAAGTTCCTTGGCTGGATCCTCCACGCCCATCGCGCGCAGCAAGGTGGGCGGAGGACAGAAGACGGTGATGCCCTCTTCCCGGAGCCACGCAGGAAGATCCGGTCCCGAACGGACCACCTCGTCATCGACCGGCACGAGCGTGGCACCCACCGCCAAGGCGAGCCAGGTCTCCTCGATGCTGCTGTCGTACGCGTTGCTCGAGCACTGCGCGACGCGGTCGCCCGGCCCGAGCCCGAAGCGAGCACGGTCGGCCTCGACCAACGCCACGATCGACGCGTGGCGCACCATGACGCACTTGGGTTCGCCGGTGGTCCCGCTCGTCGAGATGAGGTAGGCGATGCCATCGGCGGTCGACCGTGCGGCGTCCGCGTGCACGCCCGGCGGTCCGTCAGCCTCCACCTCCAGCACCGGCACCGCGCCGGCGAAGCCACGCAGGCGTGCGGCATGTCGGCGGTCGGTGAGCACGGCGACCGGCGCTGCGTCGCGGAGCACGGCCTCCAGGTGCGCATCGGGATGCGCCGGATCGAGGCAGCACCACGCGCGTCCGCCGCGCGAGATGCCCAGTTGCGCCGCATACACCTCGACGCCGTCGCGAGGAAGCACGACGAGCACGACCTGCTGGTCCGGCCCTTCCGGGGCCGATGCACCGGCCACGGCATCCAGCGCAGCACGGACACCCCGCGCCCGCGCATCGAGTTCGTCGTAGGTCACGCTCGCCCGTGGGCGACCGGCCGACGCCGGGACCTCGATCGCCACCCGGCCGCCGTGCAGCCGCACGGCCTCGGCGAAGACCGCATCAAGCGCCTGCATCGCCCAGCCGTTCCATCAGGTGGCGCGCGAGCCACGGCCTGCGCCGCTCGCGCGACGCGGCATCGAGGTGCGCGAAGCCCCGGATCGGTTCGCCCCCGCACGCGCCGCATGCACAGCGGAACGGTTCGGCGAGCGACCACTCGGTCGCGTTGTAGTCGAAGCTGAGCTGCTCGCCGGCGGCCAGGTCACGGCATGCCACGAGCCGCCGCCCGTCGACGCGGCAGTTCGGCGCGCACGAATGGTTGAGGAACCGCCAGGCGAAGCGGCTCCGGTCACCGGCCGCCACGGCCCCGTCGTCCGGGTGCAGGTGCTCGAGCTGACCGACCTGGATGCTGTACCGGCCGGGCGACTGCCGGACCTCGCCGTCGAACCCGATGATCGTGCAGCCGCACGCCACGGGCTCGTCGCACCAGAGGCCGATGCCGGTCGACGACGACCGGACCGAGATCCTCGGAGCGTGCTGGTTCGGCATCCCGCGGAGGATACGGCCGCCGCGCACCGCGCACGGCCCGCCCGCGGTCAGGCCAGGCCGTCGCGCTTGGCCATCATGGCGAGCATGTCGACGCAGCGGCTCGCGTAGCCGTACTCGTTGTCGTACCAGGAGACGATCTTGAAGAAGCGGTCGTTGAGCTGGATGCCTGCCTTCGCATCGAAGATCGAGCTGTGCGGGTCGCTCACGAAGTCGCTGCTCACGACCTCCTCCTCGGTGTAGCCGAGCACGCCCTTCATCGGGCCCTCGGCCGCGGCCTTCATCGCCGCGTTGATCGCATCGAGCGAGGTGGCCTTGGCGGTCCGGAAGGTCAGGTCGACGCAGCTCACGTCGGCCGTCGGGACGCGGAAGCTCATGCCGGTCAGCCTGCCCTTCACCTCGGGGAGCACGAGCGCCGCCGCCTTGGCCGCACCGGTCGAGGCCGGGATGATGTTCATGTAGGCGTTCCGGCCGCCGCGCCAGTCCTTCTTGCTCGGCCCGTCCTGCGTCGGCTGCGTGGCGGTCGCGGCGTGCACCGTCGTCATCAGGCCTTCCTCGAGGCCGCAGGTCTCGAGCAGCACCTTCACGACCGGCACGAGGCAGTTGGTGGTGCAGCTCGCGTTGCTGAGGACGGTGTGCTTCGCCGGGTCGTAGGCGCCGCAGTTGACGCCGTAGACGAACGTGGGCACCTCCTTCTCGCTCTTGGTCGGCGCGCTGATCAGCACGCGGCGTGCCCCGGCCGTCAGGTGCTTGCCGGCGTCCTCGAGCGTGGTGAAGAGGCCCGTCGACTCGAGCACGTAGTCGCAGCCGAGCTGCTTCCACGGCAGCGTCGCGGGATCCTTGATCGCGCTGCAGGCGGTGCGTGCGCCGTTGATCGTGATCGACGACTCGTCGGCCTCGACCTTGGCGTCGAAGCGGCCGTGCATGGTGTCGTAGCGCAGCAGGTAGGCCAGGTTGTCGGCCGGGACCAGGTCGTTGATGCCCACGACCTGCATGCCGCGCTTGGTGGCGATGCGGCAGACGAGGCGACCGATGCGTCCGAAACCATTGATGCCGATGCGGATGGCCATGCGTGCTCCTTGGATGCCCGTCGCGGCGCCGACCCCGGCCCGCCGAAGGGGCGGGAAGGATAGCACCCACCACGGAAGCGCCGCCGACGGAGGTAGGCTTCGGGGATGACCGCCTTCGAGCATCCGCGAGCCCTCGTGGGCATGGTGCACGCGCGCGCCCTCCCCGGGGCCCCGCGCGCGACGCTGCCCGTCGCCCGCATCGCCGAGATCGCCGTCGCCGAGGCCCGGGCGCTCGAGTCGGCCGGCTTCGATGCCCTGATCGTCGAGAACATGCACGATGCGCCGTACCTGCGCGACGCGAGCGTGCCCGAGGTCGTGGCGGCCATGACGCTCGTCACGGCCGAGGTGGTGCGTGCCGTGCGGATCCCGGTGGGCGTCCAGGTCCTCTCCCACGCGGCCTCGGCGGCCCTGGCGGTCGCCCACGCGGCGGGTGCCGGCTTCATCCGCGTCGAGGGGTTCGTCTTCGCCAGCGTCAGTGACGAAGGGCTCGTGAAGGATGCCTGCGCCGGTCAGCTGCTGCGCGACCGTGCACGGCTCGGCGCACACGGCGTGCGGGTCTTCGCCGACCTGCGCAAGAAGCACTCGAGCCACGCGATCACGGCCGACCTCACCATGACCGACTGGGTCGAGGCCGCGCACTTCTTCGGGGCCGACGGCGTGATCGTCACCGGCACCGCGACCGCCAAGCCGGTCGACGCCGACGAACTCGCGGCGGCCCGCGCCGCCTCGCCCCTGCCGGTGCTCGTGGGCAGCGGCGCGACGCCGGCATCGCTGGCGTCGCTCTTCGCCCACGCCCACGCGGTCATCGTCGGCAGTGCGATCAAGCAGGGCGGCGTCTGGTCGAACGACCTCTGCCCCGAGCGCATGCGTGCGATCGTCGCCGCGCGCGACGCGATCCGCTGAGGAACGCATAGGATCGTTCCCATGCAGGTCTGGCTGAACGGACGCATCCTTCCTGCCCACGAGGCCACGATCAACCCCTTCGACCGGGGCTTCCTGTTCGGCGACGGCATCTACGAGCTCGTGCGCTTCTTCAACGGCGTCGGCGTCGGCATGGAGGCGCACGTCGCGCGGCTCGCGCGGAGCCTCGCGCTCACGCGCATCGGCGGCTTCGATGCCGCCGCCTTCCCGGGGCTCTGCTCCAGCCTGCTGGCCGCGAACGGCCTGCACGATGCTGCCGTCTACCTGCAGGTCACGCGCGGCGTGCAGCAGCCGCGGGCGCACATGCCCACCCCGAACCTGCAGCCGACGGTGTTCGCGTACGCCAGCCCGTGCGGCCCGATCGGGGATTTGGCCACGCTGCAGCCCGGCACCGCGATCACGCGCCCCGATCCGCGCTGGTCGCGCTGCGAGATCAAGACGACCAGCCTGCTCGGCAACATCCTCGCGCTGCTCGATGCGCAGGACCTGGTGGGCGAAGGCGCGTACAGCAACGTCTTCGCCATGATCGACGGCACGCTCGTCACCACGCCGGTCGACGACGATCCGCCGATCCTGCACGGCGTCACGCGGTGGCAGCTGCTCGAGGAAGCCGCCGCGATGGGCCGGCCGTGCACGGTTCGGCCGATCCATCGCGACGAACTCGACCGTGCGGACGAGGTCTTCATCGCCGCCAGCCGCCGGCTCGTGACGCCGATCGTCGCGATCGACGGCCGCTCGGTCGCCGGGGGCGCCACGGGTCCGGTCACGCAGCGGCTGTTCTCGGCCCTCGCGGCGCGCATCCGTCGCGAGTGCGGACTGCCGCCCGGCTAGACTCGCCGCGTGCCCACCCTCCTTTCGATCAGCGTCGGCAACACCCGCACCGCCATCGGCTCCTTCGCCGCGAGCGAACTCACGGCGGTCACGCGCCTGGACAACACCGACCCGATGGCCGTCGCCGCCGCCGCCGAGAACGCCTGGAAGATGCTCGACAGCGCGGGCGCCCCGATCGTCATCGCCTCGACCAACGATCCGGTCGCCGACCGCATCGCGGATGAGGTCGAGGCCCGGACCGGCGCCGAGGTGCTCCGCATCGGTGCCGACGTCGCCCCCGCCATCGGCACGCACCTCGATGCCTCGGCGCGGACCGGGCAGGATCGGCTGCTCAACGCCGCGGCGGCATGGTCGTGCGTGAAGCAGGCCTGCGTCGTCGTCGACGCGGGCACCGCGATCACCGTCGACTTCATCGATGGCGTCGGCACGTTCCAGGGCGGCGCGATCGCCCCCGGTGCGCAGCTGGCGCTGCGTGCGCTGCACGAGCACACCGCGGCACTGCCGATGGTCGCCTACCGCGCACCGGAGTCCGGCGGCTTCGGCAAGAACACCGAGCAGGCCATGCTGCAGGGCGTGCACGTCGGGCTCCAGGGCCTCGTCTGGAAGCTGGTCGAGCAGTACGCCATGCAGTACGGCGCGTTCCCGGTCGTCCTCGCCACCGGCGGCGATGCCGCGTCGCTCTTCGCCAAGGACGAGCTCGTCAACGCCATCGTCCCCGACCTCACGCTGCACGGCATCCACGAATCCTGGCGGGCCGCGCACGAACCGGAAGCCGAACCGAGCCGTCCGGCGGTGCAGCGCGCAGCCGCGGTGGCCGATGCACGGCCAGGGTCGTGCGGCGAAGGCTGCGGCTGCCATCCGCAGCACGACGACGCATGAACGGCCTCCGATGGGCGTGGTCGACGCCCGTGCAGCCCGGCGCCATCGCCGCCGTCACCGTGCACGGCGATCCCGGTGCACTCGATGCCCTGCTCGCCGGCTGCTGCCGACGTGCGCCCGCCGCGGGCGCCACCGCCCGCTGCACCTTCGTCGACGAGTCAGGTGCGTTCGATGACGGCGTGGCCGCCCGGATCACGCCGGACACCGCCATCCTCATGCCGCACGGCGGCGTGCGCATCGCCCAGCGCGTGAAGGCCTGGCTCCGCTCGGCGGGCGCCGACGAATCGGCATTGCCGGACACCGTCGCCTACCCGGAGTCGGCCTCCGACGACGATGCCGCCGCCGCCCGCATGTCCGCCCGCTGCGCCAGCCGCCGCGCACTCGACCTGCTCCGCGACCACGCTGCGCGGGTCGCTCGGTCAGGCCCCGTCACCGAGCACGACCGTGCACGCGCGCATCGACTGGCCGCACTCGTCGATCCCGTGACCGTCGTCATCGCCGGGCCGGCCAACGTCGGCAAGAGCACGCTCACGAACGCGCTCGCCCGACGCATGGTCTCGGTCACCGACGATGCTGCCGGCACCACGCGCGATCCGGTGCCGGTCCGGCTCGACCTCGATGGCGTGACGGTCGACTGGATCGACCTCCCCGGATTGCTCGATGCACCCGGCGCCATCGATGCCACGGCCTCGGCGATCGCCTCGCGCCTTGCGGCATCCGATGCACCCGGCGCCATCGATGCCACGGCCTCGGCGATCGCCTCGCGCCTTGCGGCATCGGCGCGCGTGATCGTGCTGGCCACGGCGCCCGGGCGCGGCTGGCCCGTGCTCGCTCCCACCGCCGGTACGGCGCTCGTTCCGGTCCTGCTGCAGGCGGATCGCCCCGAGGCCGCGACGTGCATCGAGCGCGGACGGGCGATGGTGGCGTGCAGTGCCCGTCAGGCAAGCGGACTCGACGCCTTGGCGCTCGTGGTCCGCAGGGCCCTCGTCGGCGACGACGACCTCGCCGACCCGCGCGCCTGGGCCTTCGATGCGGCCGGCCCCGGTCAGAGCCCGATCGTCGAGTAGCCCGCGTCCACGTAGACGACCT
>JBEGNG010000127.1:0-5608 GCA_041182645.1 Planctomycetota bacterium | reverse complement strand
CAGCGTGTCGATCGCGGTGGGATGCAGCTTCGCGCTGCCCGATCGCCAGCCGAAGTCACCACCCTCGACCAGATGCAGCACGCGCGGCGCGCGGTACCACGGTGCGCCGATGTCCCACTCCATGTCGCTGTCGTAGGTCATCGCCTCGCCGTCGATCGTGAAGTCGATGTCGCACGCGTTGCGCATGCCGCAGGCCACGATCTCGCAGCGCGATCCGTCGGGCTCGCACCGCACGAGCATGCCGCCGGGCGCCATGATGCCGTGGGCGTGGCCGCGCGGATCCCACTCGCGTTCCATGACCAGGTCCTCGGCCCAGTGCCGGACCGGTGAGTCCTTCGCGGCGCACTCGGGCACCGGCACGTGGTTGCCCAGGATCGCCCAGATGCGTCCATCGGGACCCTTGCGGATGCCGTGCACGCCGTGCTCGCCGCCGCCGCCCCAGGCGTAGAGCCGGTCATGACGCTCGTAGGTTCCATCACCGTCGGCGTCGGTCAACCGCCAGAGGCCGCCGCCGTCCTTCGGCTCGCGGGTGCTGTTGGCCCAGAGCACGTTGCCGTCGACGCACAGCCCGTGCACGTCGCGGATGGGAACATCGAGCGGCGTGATCGTGGGCGGCGTGGTCGACAGGTCGATCCGGTGCAGGCCTTCGTACTGCGAGCCGACGATGATGCGGCCCGTGCCGTCGAAGCACATCGAGATCCAGGAGCCGTGGCCTTCACCCGCGCTCGCGAGCAGCTCGATGGTGAAGCCTTCGGGCACCGCGATCATGTCGGCCGGCGGAGCCTGGCCGCCACCGGCGAGGACAGGGGCAACCACCATGAGCGACGCCGTCAAGCCGATGCTGCGCATGCGGCCATGCTAGGGCGATGCATGCCCGCCGCCACGGGGCACAGGGCCGCTTGGTTCGGCTTTCGCCGGTTCCGGCGGACGACCCTCAGGGCTTCGGGATGCGGTTCAGCGTGTACATCGCCAGGTCGTGCAGCAGCGGCGCGCCATCCGAGGCACGCTTGAGCCCCTTGGCGCGCAGCTCGTGCACGAAGGTCGGACGCAGGCCATCGACCGCGAGCTCGATGACGAGCCCGTCGTCGCTCACGCTGCGCGGCGTGACCGTGAGTGCCTTGGTCTCGATCTCGGGGCTGCCGTAGGGTTCGAAGTACCAGTAGGTGTAGCTCGACATCGTCCATGACGACGGATCGAGGGCGCTCGCACGATCCACCGGCTGCGTCGTCGTGATGCGGAACCCGCCCGGCGTGGCGCGCATGGTGAGGATCTCGAAGGGAACCTCGCTCCTCCAGGTGAGCCGCTGCAGGCCTTCGCTGCGCGACCCTGCGCTGGCCCAGCCGCGGTTGGTCTCGCCGCAGAGGATCGTCGTCGGCGATTCGAGCGTGATGCGGATGATGCCGCAGTCGAAGCCGTGACGGAACGGGATCACCACACCCTGCCACTGGCCCTCGACCTGCTCGAGATCGATGCGGTTGATGGTGGCCGCGTACTGGTCGGGCACGAGGCACTGGCCTGCGAAGGGTCCGAACGCGCCCGCAGGCAGCCACATCGGGTTGCCGGGGCTGCGACCTGCCTTGTCGAACGGCAGCCACACGGCGGGCAGCCTGTAGGTGGGCATGCGCGCGGCGGCCTCGGCCTGCGTGATGCGGTTGGGGTGCTCGCCCTTGCTGCCGTCGGCGTTCGGCGCGGGCCACTTCACCAGCGACTCGGGCCGCGCGGTGTCATCGACGCCGAAGGGATGCCCGTGGTAGTCGCCGCGCACGAGCTGGCTCAGCTTGCTCGTGGCGCACCACTCGCCCTGGTTGTCGGTGTAGAAGACGTCGCCCCATGGTGCGACGCCGACGCCGCACGGGCTGCGGAGCCCGGCACACTCGTAGGTGATCGATCCGTCGGGCGCGACGCGCACGGCCCAGCCGCGCCAGCGCGGCCTGCCGAACGGTTCCTCGCCGAACCCACGGTTCAGCGTGATCCAGGCCGAGCCGTCGGCCGTGAAGGCAGGACCGAACGCGTACTCGTGGTAGTTGCCGCTGATGTCCCAGCCGTCCTGCACGGTCTCGAAGGCATCGCCCTTGCCGTCACCATCGGCATCGCGGCATCGCGTGAGCTCGCCGCGCTGCACGAGGTAGATCCACCGGTCATCGCCGGGCTTGCGCGCCAGCCCCATGGGCTCGAGCAGGCCATCCGCCCACAGCGACCACTCCGGCGCCGAGCCGGCACGCTCGGTCACGAGCCAGAGCTCGCCGCGCCGCGTGCAGACGAGCGTGCGGCCGTCACCCATCGGCAGGATGCCGCTCACCTCGGGCACCACACGCTCGGGCCAGGCGATCGTCGTGATCGTCGTGAAGGCATCCTCGCGTCCGGCCTGCGATTGGTTGATGGTCGTCTGTGATGCGCGGGAGGCATCATCGCCCTGCGCATGCAGCGGCAGGCAGGCGACGAGCACGGCGAGACGGGGGAGCAATCGTGCAGTCATCACCATGTGAGCTCCATGCGCACGGTGGCGCCGAAAGGAAGTGACGGATCGTTCGAAGGCTGCAGCGGCACGCCGGCGATCAGTTCGGCCCGCTCGCCGACGCGGCGCACCACGGGACGCGCGCCCTGCACGAAGACGAGCGGCCCACCATCGATGCGCCACCCGTCGCCGTCGGCCACGATCGAGCTGCCCTCGGCCAGGCGCAGCGAGACGCCGTCGTCGATCGACCGCGCGCGAACGGTGAAGGTGCGCGTGAGGCGGGCACCACCCGTGAAGAGCACCGTGCCGACGGCTTCGTCGACCCGCAGCCCATCGCGCCCGATCGAGAAGGTCGGGTTGCCGCGCGCATCGCGCTGCATGCCGAGGAAGTGCAGCCCACTCGCGGCCTGCGTGGGCCACGGAGCATCGGGTGCGGCGAGCACGGCGACGACCGGTCCCGAGGCGACCTCGAGCACCGACGAGCCCGCCGGCATGCTGAGCTGCCCTGCGCGGCCCCGCCAGGTGCCTTCGGCGTTCATGAACTTCCCCTTCCAGGCGCGTGCGAGCCGCAGTCCGCCGGCGTCGTACACGGCCGCGACGCGCTCGGGGAAGCCGATCGCGTGGCAGCGCGCGCCGATGCCGTCCATGAACGTGCCGAAGACGATCGTGCGATCGTCAGGCTCGAGGTCGTACTCGCCCGGTGCCACGGCAAGGCCCTTGGGCAGCGGCATGCTCCCGCCGAGCGAGAGGTAGGTCCACACGCCGTCGATCTGCTTCGTGCGGTCGCCGCCGGCGATGTCGGGATAGACCCGCTCGTTCGGCGGCCAGAAGGCCGGCATGCGCGTGCCTGGGCGGAAGCGCTGCGGATCAGCCAGGTACGCCCGGAACCAGCTCGGGCGCACGCGGCCATGCATGCTGGCGAGGTTCACGGCCGGGACGCCGAGCGACTTCTGGTCACCGAGCGTGTGGCAGTTCACGCAGTTCGCACCACCGGTGCCGACGATCGCCTTGCCGGCCTCGACGGCGTCCTCGCTGTACGCGGGCTGCGCATCGGGTCCGATGGCAGGATCGGCGGCGGTGAAGTGGGTGGCCAGGTGCGCGACGTTGGCCGATCCGTACTGCGGCATGCGGGTGTTCATGTACGGCCGCACGCGTTCGGTGCCCTCGAGCATGCGTGCGATCGCCGCGGTCTGCAGCTTGGCGCCGACGCCGGTCAAGGACGGCGGGATGCGTCCCTCGTCACCGAGGTCGACATCGCAGGTGAAGAGCGCATCGCGGTCGGGACCGACGCCACCGACGCCATCCCGGCTGTGGCAGGCCACGCAGTTCATGCGGTCCATGGCATGCACGATCGCCTGCTTCGGCGGCAGGGGTTGCGACAGCGCGGCGTGATTCACCACGAGCGTGCGCAGCATCGTGCGATGTGCTTCGTCGAAGCCGTACTGGGGTGCGCTGGCGGGAACCGCATCGGCCAGGCAACCGGCCTGGGGGTCGAGGTCGGCCAGCGGCTTGGCCTTGAGCGTGGCGATGGCTGGCTCGTGGCAGTTGGCACAGCCGAGCGCCTTCCAGCGGGCTTCGCCCACCGCGAGCAGGGCCTCATCCGGCCGCTCCGTCGCGGGCCCGGGCGTGAATCGGACCACGCGGGTCGTGAAGGCCGACGGCGGCACATCCGCGCGCGGCGTGCCCGGACCGTTCCACTGCAGCCGCAGGTCGGCATCGCCCGCAGCTTCGAAGAAGGTCACCAGGATCGGGTGTGCACCCTGGGCGAGTTCGAGCGTCGCGGTCTTGTATCCGCTGCCGTGGATGCCGCCGTGGTCGATCACCTTCCTGCCGTCGATCCACAGCGCCGAGCCGTCATCGCTGGCGAGGTGGAAGCTCCAGGTGCCGGTCGCAGGGATCTCGATCGATCCGGTGAAGCGCAGGGCGTAGGCATCGTGGCGTGCATCGGGCGGCAGGGTGATCCTGTCCATCGACATCGTGCGCAGGGCGGTCGCCTGGGCATCCGGACCGGTGCCGTCGAAGGCGCCCTCGAAGTACTCGCAGTGCAGCCCGGTACCCGAGGAGACCGTCGGCGCATCGAGGCTGCCTGACTGCGCACGAAGGAGCCACGCGGCGATGTCGCGCGCCTCGTCGCGTGAGAGCATCATGCCGGGCATGTGCCCACCCGGGCGTGCCTTCAGGGGATCCTGCAGGAAGTCCGTGAGCGCCGCGAGCGAGGTCTTGCGTGCCAGCTGCACGGCATCGAGCCCGTTGCCGTGGCAGGCGAGGCAGCCGACGGTCTCGTAGAGCTTCTTCCCGCGCGTGAGCGAGCCCTCGCCGACCGAGACCGGTGCGCCGTCGAAGCGGCCGCGGGTCGAGAGCCAGGCGGCGATCGCGACGGCCGTGCGTTCGCGCGATTCCTTGTCCATGCCATGCATCAGATCGGGCATGCGCGAACCGAGCTGGCCGACGTGCGTGCCCTTGGCGATGAACTCGGCCATCCACGGCCCATAGGCACGTGCACCAACCTCGTCCATCGTCGGTGCACCCATCGGTCGCAGGCGATCGACCACCGAGGCCGCGGCCGCGTGGCAGGCAGTGCAGTTGCTCCGCGAGGCCAGCGACTCGGCTGGCACGTCGGCCCAACCGGCCGTCGGTGCCGGGCCACGGTCACAGGCCGCAAGCGACAGGAGGGCCACGGTCGCAACGGCCGTCGAGCAGCGGATCATCATGGGGGGCAGCGTACTTCCGCGGCTACGCTGCGCCGATGTCCAACGACGATGCCGACGGGCCACGCGACGATGATCGGCCGACCGATGGGGCCATGACGGCTGGTGGGGCCGATGAATCCCGACGTTCCGCTGCGGGCTGGCGCGAGGATGGTCCGTTCGCCGGCGGTGGGCTCGGCGTGATGCGCGTGGCCCTCGCCGTCGTCGTGGGCTACCTCATCATGGCGATGCTCGTGATGAGCACCATGTTCCTTGCGGTGCAGGTCATGGACATCGACGCGATCTTCGAGCCCGGCCTGTGGAAGGCCACGCCGCGGTGGAACGCCATCGTCGTCATGATCAGCCTGCTGAGCGCCGTGGCGGGCGGTGCGGTCTGCGAGCGCATCGCTCGCAACCGGATGGGCATCCGACTCCTCGCCATCGTCTTCGTGGTGGCCACCATCGG
>JBEGNG010000126.1:0-5609 GCA_041182645.1 Planctomycetota bacterium | reverse complement strand
GTACAGCGGTCAGGCGTTCATGCCCGAGGTGCTCGCCAAGGCCCGCTTGCTTCGCTCGGCCGGCTGGAAGGGCCCGATCGAGATCGACGGCGGCGTCTCCCCGCTCAACGCCGCGGCGTGCCGGGCGGCGGGCTGCACGCTGCTCGTCTCCGCGAGTGCGATCTTCGGCAGCCGTGACTACGCAGCGGCCATCCGCGGCATGCTCGACTGACCTGCGCGCGCCCCGCGCTAGGATCCCGTCACACGGAGGTCATCGTGGCAGAGCAGTCGGCACCGGCATCTCGTGAACGGACCTGGGAGGAAGCAGGCATGGGCGACAAGCGCGCCGTGCCCGAGGGGCTGTGGACCCAGTGCGAGTCCTGCGGGGAATCCCTCTTCCGCAAGGCGCTCGAGGCGAATCTCATGGTTTGCCCCAAGTGCGACGTGCACATGCGCATCAGCGGTTCGCAGCGCATCGCGCAGCTCCTCGACGAGGGCAGCTTCGAACCGATGGATGCGGGGCTGACCGCGAACGATCCGCTCGGTTTCGTCGACATGAAGGCCTACCCCGACCGCATCAAGGCCGCGCAGCGCTCGAGCGGCCAGCCGGAGGGCCTGATCTCGGGCACGGGCTTCATCAAGGGCCGCAAGGTCGTCGTCTGCGTGATGGACTTCTCGTTCCTGGCCGGCAGCATGGGCAGCGTCGTCGGCGAGAAGATCACGCGCGCCACGCTGCATGCGCTCGAGCACGGGCTCCCGCTGATCATCGTGTCCTGCTCGGGCGGAGCGCGCATGCAGGAATCGGGCCTCTCGCTGATGCAGATGGCGAAGACCAGCGCCGCGCTCGCCCGCCTGGACGAAGCCGGCGGCCTCTTCATCAGCGTGCTGACGGACCCGACCACCGGTGGCGTCACTGCGAGCTTCGCGATGCTCGGCGACGTGATCATCGCCGAGCCGAAGGCGCTGATCGGCTTCGCGGGGCCGCGCGTCATCAAGCAGACGATCCGCCAGGACCTGCCCGAGGGCTTCCAGACCTCGGAGTTCCTGCTGAACGCAGGGTTCATCGACCGCATCGTGCATCGCAGTGCGTTGCGGAGCGAGATCGCCCGACTGATCGACTTCGCCGGCTGACCATGGACCGGCGCGTACCGAAGCCGCGCGCGGTGGGAGCATGACGGCACCTCGGTCGATGGCGTCGGTGGCCTCGTGGTCCCTCGTCGCCGGGCTCCTCTTCGCGGCACCGTTCTCGCAACTGGGGTGGTGGTGGTCGATTCCCGCGCTGGCCTGCCACGCATGGGCCGCACGCGGCACGATGAACCCGTGGCGGCGCTTCCTCGCGGGCTGGATCGGCTGGCTGCCGTGCTGGGTGATCCTCGAGGGCTGGCTCCACCAGGTCACGACGGTGGGGTGCATCGTGCTGATCGCCTACATGGCGATGTGGTCGGCGCTCGTTCCGGTGCTTGCCGCGCGACTGCGCACGCCCCTGGGTGCGCGCTGGTGCTGGCTGGCCTTCCCGGTCGCGCTGCTCGGCATCGAGTGGGCGCGTTCACGCCCGGTCTGGGATGGCTACGCCTGGTTCCAGTCCGGCCACGCCTGGATCGACGCCGCGCTGCCCGCCCAGGCCGCGGACCTCCTCGGGGTGGGCGCGCTCAGCCTCATCGTCGCGTTGCTCGGCGAGGGGATCGCCCGGTTCGCCGGGCGCGATGCTGGGTGGCGACCCACGCTCGCCGCGGCACTCACCCTGGCCAGCGCCGCGACCGCGTGGGGGGCGTACCGCATCACCACGACGCCCGAGGGCCGGCAGATCCGCATCGTCGCCGTGCAGACCGACGTGCTGACGAGCAACAAGCTCAGGTGGACGCCCGAGCAGCAGGTCAAGGACATGCAGCAGGCGCTCGACCTGTCCGCGCAGGCCGTGCTCGACCTGCGCGCTGCCGGCCGGACGGAGCCCGCGCCGCCCACGCTCATCGTCTGGCCGGAGACGTCGATCCCGGGCTTCGGCCTCGATCCGGAGACGGTGGCGACGCTTCTGCGCGTGGAAGCATGGCCCGGCGACCGGTTCACCACGCCGGTGCTTGACCTGAGCAGGGTCGCGGGCCCCGTGCTCGTGGGCAGCCCCGCCTTCGAGGGGCTGCGTGAGGACGGCAACCGATGGGCGTGGGACCGGCAGTTCAACGCCGCGTACCTGCTCCACGATGGGGCGGTCCGGGATCGCTACGACAAGGCCTACCTCACGCCGTTCGGGGAGCGCATGCCGTACATCAGCGCCTGGGATTGGCTCGAGGACCGACTCCTCGCGCTCGGCGCCGCCGGCATGAGCTTCGACATGGAGGCGGGGGATCGCCCGAGGAACATGGCCTGGCCCGGCACCGACCTGCGGATCGCGACGCCCATCTGCTTCGAGGACACCGTGTCGCACGTCGTCCGGCGCATGGTGCATGACCCGGAACCTGCGTCGTGCATCGTGAACCTCTCCAACGACGGCTGGTTCGGCAGCAGCGATGCCGGCCGCCGGCACCATGAGATGATGGCGCGCTGGCGGTGCATCGAGTGCAGGCTGCCGATGGTTCGCGTGGCGAACACCGGGGAATCGTCGTGGATCGATTCCTGCGGCAGGGTGGTCGAGCGGCTTGCACCGCGCCGGGCCGGCACGCTCCTGGCCACGCCGTCGCTCGATGGTCGTCCGACGCTGGTCATGGTGCTGGGGGATATCCTCCCGGCGATGAGCCTCGTCCTGATGTGCGTGCTTGCCATGAGCAATCGTGTCCGCTGGGTCGGTCTCATGATCGCCGTCGTCCTGATCGCCCTCGCGGGGTGCAGTTCCGCTGCCGAGCAGTCCAGTGCCTCCACCGGTGCATGGAGCTCACGATCGCTCAGCGTGACGCCGGACCCGACGATGCCCGGCACCGTGCAGGCCGCGCAGCCGGCGTTCACCGCTCCCGAAGGCGCAAGCGTGCGTGATGCGGCGCTGATGATCCTGACCTCGGCGTGTGCGGCGGACTACCCCCAGTTCCGCGCCAACGCCATCGAAGCCCTGGTCCTCGATCCCGCCACCCTCACCAAGCAGGTCGGCGCGTTGCTTGCGGATCCCAACCCCGCGGTTCGCTTCTCCGCGTGCATGTCGGTCGGCAGGGCGCGGCTTGGCCTCTTCGCGCCCGCCATCAAGCCGCTGCTGCAGGACGGGAACCTCGCCGTCCGGGCGGGTGCGATCTTCGCGCTGCAACGGCTCGGCCAGCATCCGGACCAGTCGCCGCTGGCAGGCATGTCCGGTGCCAAGGACTTGACGATCCGCGGCATCGCGATCTTCGTGCTGGGCGAACTGGGCAACCCGAGCGCGGTCCCCGTGTTGCGCGATGCACTCCAGCGGCCCACCGACAACACGAATCCCATGCGTGCGCGCATCGTCGACCTGCAGACGGCGGAGGCGATGGCGAAGCTCGGCGATCGTTCCCAACTCGACCCCGTGCGCGCCGCACTCCTCGCACCGGGCGAGCAGGCCGAACTGATGTGCCTGGGTGCGCAGATCCTGGGCAACGTCAAGGACCAGTCCTCGGAAGCGATGCTGCTCGGCATCGTCGCCGCAAGGGGCCGCACCGAACGCCCGGCGGAGGTTCGGTTGTTGGCAGGGGAGGCAGCCATCAAGATGGGGAGTGCCCGGACCCCCGAGATCCTCGCGATGGCCCGCATGCTCCTGACCAGCCGCATGCCCATGGTGCGGGCTCAGGCCGTGACCACGCTGGGGACCGGAGGCATGGCCAGTGATGTCGCTTCGATCGCCCCACTCCTGCGGGATCCCAACGCCCTGGTGCAGTTGTCGGCGGCCCAGGCGATCCTGCGCTGCACCCGCCAAGATTCGACTTCTGGGACGGTCGCAACCGATTGACACGAAGCCGAGCCGTGGCGTACCCTCGCGGGATTCCACGGCAGCCCGGCTGCCCTGTCCGCCCCACGCACCCACAGAGACGCCCCCGTGCACATCCTTTCCAAAGTGTTCGTCGTCCTCGTCGCGCTGCTCTCGGTGGCCTTGGTGCCGCTGGTGGTGACCCAGAGCGCCAACCAGGCCACGTTCAAGGCCCAGGCCGAAGCCGCGAAGTCGGAACTGGCGTCGGTGAATGCGTCCCTCCAGACCGCCCAGGCCGCCTCCGCCCGCCTCGAGACCGACCTGCAGGTCCGCATCAAGGAGCTCGAGGGCGAGCGCTCGGCGATGCAGTCCGAACTCGCCGACAAGGTCGCGCGCGTCCGCACCCTCGAGACCGAAGTCGCCAACGCGCAGGTCGCCCAAGCCAAGTTCCAGGCCGGGCTTGACCTCCTGTCGTCGAGCGACAAGGAGAAGGTCGACCTCGTCAAGAAGCTCACCGACCAGCTCACCGACGCCCGGACCAAGGAAGTCCAGGCCCGCAGCGAGCTCGTCGCCGCCGAAGGCGAACTCGCCTCGCTGAACAGCAAGTACGAGAACGCCGTCCAGGCCCGTCGGGACCTCGAGGAGGAAGTCCAGAAGCTGATGGAGGCCAAGAGCCAGGCTGATGCCCGCGGTTCGGCTCCGTCGACCCCGGCTGCTCCGGCAGCGGCCCTGGGTGCCGCCAGCGAGACCGAGCGGGTCGCCGCCGACCGCAACCTCGTGGCCCGCATCATCGATGTCCGCCGGACCGAAGAAGCCATCTACGCCGAAATCGACGCCGGCTCGTCCAGCGGCGTCCGCCAGGGGTGGACCCTGATGGTCGGCGACGGCTCGACCTTCGTCGGTGACCTGCGCATCATCCGGGTCGACGTCAACCGCGCGGTCGGGATCGTCGAGCTCGAGGATGCCTCGGGCCGCGGCGAGGTCCGGGCCGGTCAGCGCGCCGTGGCGCGCAAGGGGGAGTGAACCCATGGCGAACCCCTCCAAGGCAACCCGTCCCGCAGGGATCAACGTCTACACCGCGCTGATGGCGACAGCAGCCCTTGCGCTGCTCGCCGGCGCCGTTATCATTGCCCTGCGCAATCAGGAGACGTCGGGCTCGTACATGCTTGGTCTCTGACCGCCACGGCTGGCGGTAGCGAAAGCGCAGCACCGGTGCACGACGGCGTGCACTGCATTCAAGGAGGAAGACATGCTGCTCGAGAAATTCCTGGGCCTGTTCAGCGTCGACATGGGCATCGATCTCGGTACCTGCAACACGCTCGTGTGCGTGAAGGGCCAGGGGATCGTCCTCAACGAACCATCCGTCGTGGCCGTCCGCAAGGGCACCAACAAGGTGCTCAACGATGGCCGCGCCGTCGGCTTCGCCGCGAAGGAAATGCTGGGCAAGACTCCCGGCACCATCTCGGCCATCCGCCCGCTGAAGGAAGGCGTCATCAGCGACTTCGAGATCACCGAGGCGATGCTCGCCTACTTCATCCGCAAGGTGAACGGTCCCAACCGTTTCTTCGGACCGCGCGTGGTCATCTCGATTCCCTCCGGGATCACCGCCGTCGAGAAGCGTGCCGTGCTCGACAGCGCCGAGCGCGCCGGTGCGCGCCGCGTGTACCTCGTCGAAGAACCGATGGCCGCCGGCATCGGAGCCGGGCTGCCCATCGGTGATCCCACCGCCAGCATGATCGTCGACATCGGCGGCGGCACCACCGACGTGGCCATCATGAGCCTTGCCGAC
>JBEGNG010000125.1:0-7680 GCA_041182645.1 Planctomycetota bacterium | reverse complement strand
CGGATCGCCCGCTGCGCGCCCCACGCCGTGCGGCTGAGCACGAGCTCCGAGAGCCAGAGGAAGAAGGCGAGGAATCCGGCGGGCAGGTACAGGTTGTTCGCCAGCGCAGCCAGCACGGCCAGCGAGGCCAGCGTGTCGCTGCTGGGCTTGCCCGCGACGAGTTCCTGCCAGGCACCCTTCACCAGCGGTGCGGCCAGGATCAGGGCGCCCATGGCCGCCGTGATGTTGGTCACGCTCTCGCCCACGCCAAGCAGGGCCCGGGCGACCCACGCGGTCAGCAGCATGACGCCGCCGACGAGCGCCACGAAGAGCTGTCGCTCGAGGCGTTCACCGCTGGATGCGGACGGATCGATGGAAGGTGAGGCCGAGGGGGTCGTGATGGTGCTCATGGTCGATGGACCCGAGGAAGGAGAAGTGACCTGCAGCGTAGCACGCCCACCAGCCCCGGGTTCGATCCTGCGGGGTACCTTCCCTCCATGACGCGACAGGTCACCGTCATCGGCGACGGCCAGTTCGGACTCGTGCTCGCCTCGCTCGCGGCGGCGCGGGGCCACGGGGTCAGGCTCTGGGGCGCGTTCCCGGACGAACTCGCCAAGCTCGCCGCGACGCGGACCTCTCCCCGGCTGCCGGGCTTCGAACTCGACCCGGCCGTGCAGCTCGAGCCCGATGCCGCCCGAGCGCTGGCGGGTGCCGAGCTCTGCATCAGCGCGGTGCCCACGCAGCACCTTGCGGCGGTCTGGTCGACGGTCGGGCGCGAGCTCCCGGCCGGCACCGTCGTGGTGAGCGTGAGCAAGGGTCTTGAGCGCGGTTCGCTGCGCCGGCCCAGCCAGATCGTCAAGGATGCCGTGCCCGGCCACGAGGTCGTGACCATGTCCGGGCCCTCGATCGCCGCCGAGATGGCGCGTCGGCTTCCCCTCGTGATGGTCGTGGCGGGCGCGCCCGGCGCCACCGCTCCCGTGCAGGATGCGCTGAGCTGCTCATGGCTGCGGCTCTACACGCTCCGCGACCATGTCGGGGTCGAGCTGGCCGGCGCCGCGAAGAACGTGATCGCGCTCGCCGCCGGCATGCTCGACGGCATGCGTGCCGGCATGAACGCCAAGAGTGCGCTCCTCGCGCGCGGGCTGGCCGAGATCGTGCGCTTCGGCGCGGCCCACGGCGCGCAGCCCGAGACCTTCTTCGGCGTCGCCGGGGTCGGTGACCTGGCCACGACGTGCTTCAGCCTCGATGGACGCAACCGCAGCTGCGGCGAGGCGCTCGGGCGCGGCCAGTCGCTGCAGGACCATCTCGCCGGGACCCGATCGGTCGTCGAGGGCGTCGACACCTGCGATGCGATCGTGCGCGATGCGCGTGCCCGGGGCATCGAACTCCCGATCATGGAAGCCGTGCACGGCGTGCTGTTCGGCGGCATCGCTCCGGCCCAGGCGCTGCACTCGCTCATGACGCGCGAGGTCGGCGTCGAACGCGTGCGCTGAGCCGGCGTCACGCCCGGTCGATCCTGCGCCGGACGGGCCGGCGTCACTCCTCGTCGAACTTGCGCGCGATCAGCCGCAGCAGCGCGGCCATCGCAGCATCCTCGTCGGGGCCGTCGCAGGCGATCTCGAGTTCGGTTCCGGCGGTGCCGGCCACCAGCAGCATCTGCATGATGCTCTTGCCGTCGACGGTCTCGTCGCCGTCGGTCCGGCGGACCGTGACCGAGGCCTGGAACCCCATCGCCGTCTGGACGAAGCTCATCGCCGGCCGCGCGTGCAGGCCGAGCCGGTTCAGGATGGTGGCGCGACCGGTCACCATGCGCGTCAGGCCTTCGGGGAACCCGCTTCCTGCAGCAGCAGGCGTGCGTCGGCCGGGGTGCGGGCCTGACGGAGGAAGCGCTTGAAGTGGTCGTCCTGCAGCGCCTGGAAGATCGCCTCCATCGCGGCCACGTGCAGGTCGGGCTTCGACTCCGGGCTCAGGATCAGGAAGACCGCATGCACGGGTTGACGGTCGAGCGAACTGAAATCGATGCCCGAGGCGCTGATGCCCAGCGCCGCGATGGGCGCGTCCACCAGGTCGGTCTTCGCGTGCGGCACGGCGACGCCGTGGCCGAAGCCGGTCGAGCCCTTGCGCTCGCGCTTGAGCACGGCCTTCACGAGGTCCTCGGCCTGGGCGGCCTTGATGACCTTGGCCGCGACCAGTGCCTGCATCAGCTCGCCGATCGAGGCATCACGCTTGGTGGCGTCGAGCGGGGCGAGGATGGCCTTGGCGTGGACGAGGTCGATGAGCTTCATGGAGGTCCGGGATCGTAGCGATCGCCGGGCGGAGCGGCCACGACGCACGCACCCGGCGTGGGAGCGTGTCCCGCGCCGGGCGCGTCGATGGAACGGTGGGTTGGATCGCGGCTCAGTGGCGCCGTTCGCGCAGGCGGGCCTTGTGCTCGCTGAGCTGTCGGCGGCTGCGGTCGACGGCCATGTCGACGCACGCATAGAGGTTGTCGTGCCGCGTGTTGCAGACGAAGTCGCTGTGATGATCGACGTTGGCGCGCAGCTCGACGTGGTACCCGTGGCTCGGCAGCGGCTCCACCACGACCTCGAGGCCGCTCACGCGGTTGAAGTACCGCGGGAGCTTCGACACCTTCTCGCGGATGTAGCCGGCGATGGCCTCGGTGAGCTGCATGTGCTTGGCGCTGATGGTCACGATCATGGCAAGGACCTCCGGGGACGACGGTGCTGGGGGGCACCGCAAGCTGCGCGGCACTCGGCCAAGGCGACGATCGCCCGGCCGTCCGGGACCCGAGCCCGGAGGAGCTCGCCATGCATCACGCAGGGCGACTCCGCGCCAAGGTGAACCACGACTGAACGTACCCCTCGGTTCGCGAGAAGGACAGCACATTCCGCGAACATCCCGCGGATCGTCCGGACCAGGTCGAGAAGGTGAGGGGAGGCTGGCTGGCGTGCCATCGTGGTCCGCCGGCTCCGTCATGGACGCCGGCGCACCTCGACCATCGAATACGAATCGCCCCGGCGGAAACGGATCGTGACGGTTTCCCGGCGCGGCGACCGCGTCAGCGCCACGCCGAGCTCGCGCACGGAGCGGACGGGCTCGCCGTCCAGGCCCACGATCACGTCGCCGGGACGCAGCCCGGCGTCGCGTGCGGGGCTCTTCGTGCCGAATCGCACGATGCGGGCCCCGTCCGGGTGATCCTCGGTCCTCACGCCGATCGAAGGCTGCTCCGGCTCGGTCGACAGCCCCTGTGCGCCCCGTGCCTTCGCCCAGGCGATCCAGGACCGCTCGAGCTGCTCGAGGCTGCCGCCGAGCGCCCGCTCGAGGGCACGCGTGCACGTGGGGTCATCACGGAATCCCGCGACGGCTTCCGCGTAGAGCCGCTCGAGTGCGCCTTGCGATGCCGCGTACTCCATGAGCGAGCGCACGAGTGGGTAGGTCGACTCGCCATCCTTCTGGAAGTCGTCCTCCGGCATCGTGAGCAGGCGCCGCAGGCCCGGCGCAGCGCCGGTCGTGAGCAGCTGCATGGCCGCGTCGGCGCGCTCGTTGGGCAGGAACTCGAGCGATCCGTCCTCGCGCGCGCGATAGGTCTCGAAGACCGTCGCCAGGCCCTCGCGCAGCCAGATCGGGTGGAGCTGGTTGATGCGCTCCATGTGGGCGAAGTGGAGGGCGTGGGTGAACTCGTGGCGCAGCGTCGCGCCGGTGTCGCGCGTGAGCAGGCGTCGCGACGCGTGCTCGTAGCGGCCGGCGCGGGAGGGGGTCAGGCCGTCGCCCTCGCCGTCCTGGCCCTGGGCGATGATGACCGCGACCGGCTGCGCGAGGCCCTTGCCGAAGAGCCGATCGACCTGGTCCTTCGTCAGCGTCGCCAGCATCGCGAGCAGTTCGCCCCGGCTCGTCGGATCCTGCGTGGTGACGAGGATCGTGTTCGTGGCGCCGTCGGGTACCGCGCGGTAGCCGCTGGTGAAGCGCATCCGCCAGGCATCGACCGCCTTGGTCGCCTCGGTGCCCGTGAGCACGCCGCGTTCGTTGCGCGCGCGCGCGGAGCGCATGGCGTCCTGCACCACCGCCCATGACTCATGGCGCCGAAGACCCGCGAAGTCGGGGCCGGTCTCGACGGCGTCCAGGTCGGCGAAGCCCTCCTCGATCGCGCGCTTGAGGTAGCCCGCGGCCACGCGCTGGTCGCCCGACTGCGCCGCAGCACGCGCGGCGAGCACGAGCATGCCCGCATCGCCCGGAGCGCGCTCGAGCCAGGCCTTCGCGCGCGCGAGCGCATCGGCGCTCCGGCGCTGGGCCAGCGCATCCTGCACGGCGCGCTCGGCCGCCGTGCGGGCGGTGTCCGCGGGTGGCTGCGCCGAAACGGATGAACCCGCCAGGACCAGCGCGACCATCGCCACGATGGACAGGATGGGGCGGGTCACGGTCGGCACGGTCGGGATCGTATCCCGGCCGGTTGCGGGAACCGCGCCAGGCACCGATGATCCGGGCATGAACGCCCCGGAAGGATTCGACCTGTCGCTGCGCGTCATGACCATGCCGCGCGACACCAACCACAGCGGCACCGTCTTCGGCGGCGTCGTGCTGAGCTACATCGACCAGGCGGCGTACATGCACGCGCGTCGGCTCGGCCTGCACCGCTGGGTGACGAAGGCGATGGAGAAGATCGAGTTCATCGCGCCGGTCGGGGTGGGGGAGTCGGTCACGCTCTGGACCCGCACCGAACGCGAGGGCCGCTCGAGCGCCACGATCCGCGTGATCGTCCATGCCGAACGGTTCAAGACGGGCGAACAGGTCCACGTGACCCAGGCTCTCGTGACGATGGTCGCGATCAGCCCCGACCGCACCCCGATCGACTTCCGCAGCCCCGCCACGCTGCACGTGGAGGACGAGTGAGCCCGCCGGTCCTCGGTTGCCTGATCAGCGGCGGCGGCCGGACGGTGCTGAATCTCCAGCAGGCGATCGAGCGTGGCACGCTGCACGCGCGCATCGGCGTCGTGGTCGTGACCAAGCCGGGGATCGCCGGCATCGATCGCTGCCGCGCGGCTGGTTTGCCGGTCGTGGTCTGCGACCGATCGCGCGCGGAGAGCCTCGATGACCAGGTCGATGCGGCGCTCGTGGCTGCCGGCGTGGACCTCGTGTGCCTCTGCGGCTACCTGCGCAAGTTCCGCGTCGGGCCGTGGGCAGGGCGCGCGCTGAACATCCATCCTGCGCTCCTGCCTAGCCATGGCGGGCACGGCATGTACGGCCACCATGTGCACGAGGCCGTGCTCGCCGCGGGTGACGCCGAGAGCGGCTGCACGGTGCACCTGGTCGACGATGAGTACGACCACGGCCGCACGATCGTGCAGCGCCGCTGTCCGGTGCTGCCGGGCGATACGCCCGACACGCTCGCCGCGCGCGTCTTCGAACAGGAGTGCATCGCGTACCCGGAGGCGATCGGGATCGTGGGGGCGGGGTCGACGGGAGATTGATCAAGGCCTGCCGCGGGACGAGATCGATCTTCGACCGAGCCGTGCGGGCTGGCCCGGCCACCATCGATTCCCGGATCTGATGCTCTCACGCCGTCGCGCGCTTGCGGGCCGCGGGCTTCTTCTCACTTGCGGGCTTGGTGCTCGCGGGCTTCGCGCGTGTGGGCTTGGTGGTCGTCGCGGCGGGTGAAGCCTGAGCGATGCTCCCCAGCATCCGCGCCAGGTACTCGCCGGTGAAGCTCCCGGGCGTCGCGGCCACGGCTTCGGGCGTGCCGTGCGCCACCAGCGTGCCACCGCCGTCGCCGCCTTCGGGCCCGAGGTCGACGATCCAGTCGGCGCACTTGATGACGTCGAGGTTGTGCTCGATCACCACGAGCGTGTGGCCGTTGCCCGCCAGCCGCTGCAGCACGCCGAGCAGGCGGTGCACGTCGGCGAAGTGCAGGCCGGTCGTGGGTTCGTCGAGCACGTAGAGCGTGTGGCCCGCGCTCGTCATGCCCAGCTCGCTCGCCAGCTTCACGCGCTGGGCCTCGCCGCCGGACATCGTCGTGCTCGCCTGGCCGAGCTGCATGTAGCCCAGGCCGACGTCCTTGATGCACTGCAGCATGCGCGCGATCTTGGGGTGCGCATCGAAGAACGCCGTCGCATCGTCGACGGTCATGTCCAGCACGTCCGCGATCGACTTGCCCTTGCAGAGGACCTCGAGCGTCTCGCGGCCGTAGCGGCGGCCCTTGCAGGCCTCGCAGGTCACGAAGACGTCCGGCAGGAAGTGCATCTCGATGCGGCGCACGCCCTGGCCCGCGCAGACCTCGCAACGGCCGCCCTTCACGTTGAAGCTGAAGCGGCCGGGCTCGTAGCCACGGATCTTCGCCTCGGGCATGCGGGCGTAGACCGAGCGGATCTCGTCGAAGATCCCGGTGTAGGTCGCCGGGTTCGAGCGCGGGGTGCGCCCGATGGGGGACTGGTCGACCTCGACCACGCGCATCACCTTGCCCAGGCCGGTGACCGAGTCGTGCGCGCCGGGCAGGTCGCGCGTGCCGGTCACGTGCCGCTTGGCGGCCTTGAGCAGGATCTCGTTCACCAGCGTGCTCTTGCCGCTGCCGCTCACGCCGGTCACGCAGACGATCCCGCCGAGCGGGAACGCGACGTCGATCCCCTTGAGGTTGTTCTCGCGCGCGCCCTTCACGACGATCGCCTGCTTGGTCGAGAGCGGCCGGCGCTCCGCCGGGATCTCGATGCGCACGCGGCCGCTCAGGTAGTCGCCGGTCAGGCTGCCGGTCGTGCCGCAGATCTCGTCGACCGTGCCCTGCGCCACGACGGTGCCGCCGTGACGCCCGGGTCCGGGCCCAATGTCGAGCACGTGGTCCGCCGCGCGGATCATGTCCTCGTCGTGCTCGACGACGAGCACCGAGTTGCCGATGTCGCTCAGGCGGCGCAGCGTCGCGACGAGCCGGTCGTTGTCGCGCGGGTGCAGGCCGATGGTGGGTTCATCGAGCACGTACGCCACGCCGACCAGGCCGCTGCCGACCTGCGTGGCCAGGCGGATGCGCTGGGCCTCGCCGCCGGAGAGCGTGCTGCTCGTGCGGTCGAGCGTGAGGTACCCCAGGCCGACGCTCTCGAGGAAGCCCAGGCGCGCGGCGATCTCCTTGATGATCGGCGCCGCGATCGCCGTCTGGGATGGCCCCAGCTTCAGGCCGCCGAAGAAGGCGCGCGCCGCACCGATGCTCAGGTTGGTGGCGCTGGCGATGTCGAGCCGGCGATCCGCGCCCGCCACCATCACGCCGAGCGACGACGGCTTGAGCCGTCGACCCGCACACGACGGGCACGCTGCGGTGCTCATGTAGGCGTGCAGGCGTTCCTTGACGAACTCGCTGTCGGTCTCGGTGAATCGGCGGCGCAGGTGGGGGAGCACGCCCTCCCAGCCGTCGTCCTGGCCGTGCATCAGCGAGCGGCGCGCCTTCGCGGTGAGCTTGGTGAAGGGCGTGGCGGGATTCACGCCCTCGTCCGAGCACCACATCCGGATGCGGCGCGCGTACCAGATGTTCATGCGGCGCCCGTTCTTGCGGAACGGTTCGATCGCCTCGGCGACCGGCTTCGCCTGGTCCGGCACGACCAGGTCCTCGTCGAACTGGTCGATCGTGCCCAGGCCCGCGCACGCCTCGCACGCGCCCTGCGGCGAGTTGAAGCTGAAGACGCGCGGCTCGAGCTCCTCGAGCGAGCACTCGGGGTGGTCGGGGCAGGA
>JBEGNG010000124.1:0-5750 GCA_041182645.1 Planctomycetota bacterium | reverse complement strand
CAGCCACAGGTCGTTGCCTTCACGGGTGCGCTCGCCGACGCCGGCGAACACCGAGTAGCCACCGAAGTTGCGGGCGACGCGCGCGATCATTTCCTGGATCACGACGGTCTTGCCGACGCCTGCGCCACCGAAGAGACCGATCTTGCCGCCACGCACGAAGGGGCAGAGGAGGTCGATGACCTTGATGCCGGTCTGGAGGATTTCCGTCTGCGGGTTGAGTTCGACGAACTCGGGCGGCTCGCGGTGGATCGGGGCGTATTCGGCGCCCGTCACGGGGCCACGCTCATCCACGGGCTGGCCGAGCAGGTTGAAGACGCGGCCGAGCACGCTCTCGCCGGTGGGCACCTTCACCGGCGAACCGGTGTCGCGGCACGCATCGCCGCGCTTCATGCCGTCGGTCGAACCGAGCGCCACGCAGCGCACCTGGCCGCCGCCGAGGTGGATCGCCACTTCGCCGACGAGCGTCTGCTTCTCGCCGCGGACGGTGAAGTCGATCTCCACCGCGTTGTAGATCTCGGGCAGCGCGTTCTCGGGGAACTGCGCGTCGAAGGTCGAACCGATGACTTGGGTGACGGTGCCGTTGGAAGCCATGTCTGTCTCGTGAGGTGCGGGAGGAACCGCCCTGGCAGGATGCCGCGGACGGAAGACCGGAAAGGTAGCGTGAAGACCGCGCTGCCGCCCGGGTCGCGATGGTTCGGGCAGGCGTGCGTTCGGGGCGCGGCGGCGCGGGGCGCGATCCGCTCAAGCCAGATGCCAGGAACGGCGATCGTCGTGGCCGCGCAGGGCGTCCGGCAGCGTGGCCACCAGGAACGCCACGGGGTCCGTGGCCAATAATCCAATGCCTTGGGCGGCTGCAGGCAGGATGAAGGTTGCGCCCGGCGCCAAGTCGGCCTGCCATGAACCCGCGGTCAGTCGGGCGGATCCGCTCAGCAGCGTCCAGACCGTCGGCGTGTCGGATTCGGGCAGGTCGGCTCGGGCACCCAGCGGGGCCTCGAGCTCATCCACGCGGAAGAACTCGGTCTGCACGCGAGTCCGGCCGCGCCAGCTGCCGCCGCACGCCCGCCAAGCGGCGTGGGCATCTGGGTCGTTCAGCTCCTGGGCTGCGCCGAACAGGATGCACTCCATCGCCTGCTCCAGGTGCAGCGGGCGCTTGGGGTCGTTGCGGTCCCAGTCGTAGACGCGGAAGGTCGTGTCGCTCGGCGTCTGGTACTCGGCGACCATCGCACCCGCGCCCAGCGCATGGCAGATGCCGCTCGGCAGCCAATAGGTCTGCCCGGCACGGACGGGGACCTGCACCAGGTCGTGGACGGCACCGCCGTGCTCGAGGTGGGCGCGGAACTCGGCCGCGCCAACCGATGGGTCGATGCCGCGATAGAGCGTGGCGCCGGGGCGCGCGTCCAGCACGAGCCAGGCCTCGCTCTTCATGAAGCAGTCCGGGTGCCGGGCCGCATACGCCGCGTTGGGGTGCACCTGCACCGAGAGCGGCTCGTCGGCATCCAGGAGCTTGACCAGCAGCGGGAAATCGCCGTTCGGGGAGGCAGCGGCTCGGCCGAGCACCAGATCGCGCTCGCTGCGCATGATGTCCTTGAGCGTGCTGCCGGTGCCGTGGCCAGCGGTGATCGGCGAGGCCCCGTCGTCGATCGAGGGCGGCAGGTCCGCCAGCAACCACGCCTCACCGATCGGGGCGGGCGGTTCCGGAAGCGCCAGGAACGGGCAGATGCGCGAACCGCCCCAGACGCGGTGCTTCAGCAGCGGCCCCAGGACGATGGGCAGCATGAGGGAATCAGATCACCATGCCGGTGATCAGCCCCTCGAAGACCATCTTGTTGTTCACGAAGCCCTGCGCCAGGCTCACGAAGCGGCGCGGGTTGAAGGACTGCTCCTTGACGGCGATGACGAATCGGTCGCCCGGAACCACCTGGCCGCGGAAGGAGACATCGTCGCAGCGGACGAACCCGAGGAAGCCATCCGGCTTGCGGGTGCGCTTGTGGGTGTAGCTGCAGAGCTGCGCGCCGGCCTCGATCATCATGACCCCGGGGAAGAGCGGCCGACCGGGGATGTGGCCTGCGCACCAGAACTCATCGGGGCGGACATCCTTGTAGCCAACGGCCGAGTGGCCGTCGTCGCTCATCCAGCAGACCTTGTCGAGCATCCGCATGTGGCCGGACTGCGGCAGCAGGGCGTCGATGGGGAAGGCTCCCGAGACGTCCAGGCCCAGATCCAAGGTCGAAATGTCAATAATTGGGGCGTTTGCCACGGTTTTTCTCGCTTTCGGCGACCGACTTCCTGCGCAGGATAGCCCAAACTGCAGGGGTTGCGTGTAGCCTGCGGTCGGCCCATCCGGGCAGCCAACCCAAGGAGACCCCATGATTCACGAGCTCTACGCCAAGCTGGAAAAGCTGATCGCCGACGCCAAGCCCGACCTCGACAAGGCCGCTGGCGGCAACAAGGCGGCCGGCACGCGCGCCCGCAAGCACATGCAGGAAGTCCGCGCGATCGCCGCCGACATCCGCAAGGCGATCCTGGACAACCGCGACAAGCCCACGCCCTGAGCGTCCGGGACTCGCACGAACCTTCACCGACGGCGGCTTGGCCCGCCGTCGGTTGTGTTTTTGGGGTCTCACGCCGGCAGCTGCCGGATGGCCTTGGCCAGCCCCAACATGCCCTTGAACAAGGGGTTGGAGGCGTCCTGGGCCAGTTCGTACATCGCGCTCAGGCAGCCGGTCGGGATGCAACCTGCCAGGTCCAGGCGCCGCAATGCCGGCCCGATCTGCTGGGGTTGGCCGGCGCTGATGGCATCGGTCGCCAGGAACGGCGTGCACCCGGCCGCCCGCAGGTCGAGGGCCGTCTGCAGCACGCAGACATGGGCCTCGACCCCGCAGAGCACGACCTGTCGACGCCCGTGGGCGGCCAACCAGTCGGCCAGCGGGGGGACCAGCGCGCTGAAGCGGGTCTTTTCGAACCGGCACGCGCCGGGGGGCAGTGCATCGGTGATCGGTGCGACGGTGGGGCCGAGCCCCTTCAGGTAGTGCTCGCTCAGGGCGACCGGCAGCCCGAAGTGCGCCGCCGCGCGCATGAGCAAGGCGGCGTTGGTCGTAATCGCCTCGGCGTTGGCGATCGTGGGCATGAGCCGCTCCTGCAGGTCGATGACGACCAGGCAGGCGTTGGCCGGCGTCAGGCGGGGCGCGGCGTGGCTTGGGCCGGCGGGTGCGCCCGCGTCCGGCTGGCCGGGGCTGTTCATACCCGCAGCTCCACGGCGCCCTCGAGACGGCCGGCGTAGCGCTGGCGCACGGCGGTGACGGTGCAGGCCACGAAGGCATCGACCTGCTCGGGGGCACGGCCGACGAAACGCGCCGGATCGGTGATGCCGCCCAGATCCACGCCCGCAAAGAGCGGGTCGCTCGCCAGGCGCTCGAGCAGGTCGTTCGGGCGGCCGTGTTCCTTGACCTGCGCCGCGGCGGCCACGCTGTGCACGCGGATGCGTTCGTGCGCATCCTGGCGATCGGCGCCGCGCTCGACGGCGGCCATCAGGATCGCCTCGGTCGCCATGAAGGGGAGCTCCGCCATCAGCCGCGCGCGCACCTGGTGCGGATAGACGACCAGGCCGTCGACCACGTTGCAGACCAGATCGAGCGCGCCGTCGAGCGCCAGGAACGACTCCGCGATCGAGAGCCGGCGGTTGCTCGAGTCATCGAGCGAGCGCTCGAGCCACTGCACCGCCGCGGTGTCGAGGGCGTTCTGCGGCATGCTCATGACGAAGCGCGCCAGGCCGCACGCGCGCTCGCAGCGCATGGGGTTGCGCTTGTACGGCATGGCGCTCGAGCCGATCTGGTCCTTCTCGAAGGGTTCCTCGAGTTCCTTCAGGTTGGCGAGCAGGCGGATGTCGGTGGCGCACTTGTGGATCGCCGCCGCGGCGGCCGCGAGGCTCGAGAGCACCTGGGCATCGACGACGCGCGTGTAGGTCTGGCCGCACACGGGGTGCAGGCGGCCTTCGGGCCAGCCGACGAGCTGCGCGAAGCGGCGTTCGAGCGCGTCGACCTTGGCGGGATCGTTCCCGCACAGCTGCAGGAAGCTCGCCTGCGTGCCGGTGGCACCGCGCAGGCCACGCAGCCGAAGCGTGTCGCGACGGTGTTCGATGTCGTCGAGCGCGATCGACAGGTCATACGCCCACAGGCACGCGCGCTTGCCGACCGTGACCGGCTGCGCGGGCTGGTAGTGCGTGAAGCCCAGGCAGGGCAGTGCGCGGTGGGTCGCGGCGAATCGGCCGAGTCGGTCGATCGCGCGTGCGAGCTTCACGGCGACCAGGTCGAGCGCCTCGTGCATGAGGATTGCGTCGGCGTTGCAGACGACGTCCTGGCTCGTGGCGCCCAGGTGGATGATCGCGCGCGCCTCGGGCGCGGCATCACCGAGCGTGTGCACGTGCGCCATCACGTCGTGGCGCAGGGCGCGCTCGTGGCGCGCGGCGGCGTCGAAGTCGATGTCATCCAGGTGCGCACCGATCGCGGCGACCTGCGCCGCGGTGACCGGCAGGCCCAGCTCGTGCTCGGCCGTGGCCAAGGCATGCCAGACGCGGCGCCAGGTGCCGAACTTGCGCTGGGCGCTGAAGAGCGCGCGCATCTCGCGGCTGGCGTTGCGTTCCTCGAGCGGGCTTCGGTAGCCGTGGTGTGGGGAGTCGTTCATGGGAGCGTCGGGTCCTCGGTCGATGGTCGTCGGATCATGCTCTGGGTGGTGCGGTGCGCCGTGCGCCTCATGTCGCCTTCGCGCCGCCGACCCTGTTCTCGGTGCCCGCGCGCAGCCGGGCGATGTTGGCGCGGTGCTTCCAGATGACGAGCGCACCGAGCGCGGCGTTCACCGCGATCAGCGGCCAGGCGCCTGCGACATCCGAGCCGCCGCGTGACGTGGCCGCCCAGCCGAGCGTGGCCAGGGGCAGCATCGCCGCAGCGATGATCGACGCCAGCGAGACGTAGCGCGTGATCGCGACCACCGCGACCCACGCCCCGAAGGCCACCAGCACCGGCACCGTCACGGCTGGCCAGAGCGCGGCCAGGCCACCGAACGCCGTCGCCACGCCCTTGCCGCCCTTGAACCTGATCCATGGGCTGAACATGTGGCCGAGCATGGCTGCGGCAGCGATCGCGACCCACCCGAGCTGCTCCGTGGGCGACATCTCGGCTGCAGCGCGCCCCCAGAGTCCGGATTGGTGGCCGGCGATCGCCACGGGCACGAACCCCTTCAGGAAATCCAAGCCGAAGCACAGGAAGCCCCAGGGCTTGCCGAGCACCCGGCCGACGTTGGTGGCGCCGGGATTGCGGCTGCCTTCCTGCATGATGTCGCGTCCATGCGCGCGCGCAATCAGCACGCCAAACGGCACGCTTCCGCACGCGAACGCGACCAAGGCCATCAAGGTCATGCGGCGATGCTACGGGAGCCCAATTGACCGCATGAGCCCGGGATGCAAGGGTGCACGGCGGTTGCGGTGTGCCCACCCGCGCGTGTGCGGGGGTACTGACGGCGGGGCCGTACGCGCTCCAGCAGGTTCCGCGAGCGCGTGTCGGGTTTTCGGCGAGGTTTGGGCGCGATATCGAGTCGGCACTCCTGTGCTGGTTTCGAAACTCCCAATGCCGAAGCAAAGGATGAGCTGGTCGTTACGCGCGGCTTGAATTTGTGGACTCTGACCGGATGTAGGCCGGCTGAGTAGGATTCCTTGGATCATTGGTGGTCATTCCTGAACCAAGGAGCTTGTGATGAAG
>JBEGNG010000123.1:0-10975 GCA_041182645.1 Planctomycetota bacterium | reverse complement strand
GTGGATCTCGCAGACGCCCGCCCCGATCCGCAGCGCGGCATCGACCTGTGCGGGCTGGGCATCGATGAAGACGCTGACCGTGATGCCGGCGTCGCGCAGTCGGCCGACCTGCGCCGACAGCGCGCGCTCCTGGCCGGCCACGTCGAGCCCACCCTCGGTGGTGACCTCGAACCGGCCCTCGGGCACGAGCATGCACAACTGGGGTCGGATGCGCAGTGCGATCCCGATCATCTCGTCGGTCGCGGCCATCTCGAAGTTCAGGCGCGCGGGCACCTCGGCACGCAAGCGCTCGACGTCCCGGTCCTGGATGTGGCGGCGATCCTCGCGCAGGTGGAAGGTGATGTGGTCCGCGCCGCCGGCGAGCGCCTCGTGCGCGGCCTGCACGGGGCATGGTTCCCAGGTGCGGCGCGCCTGGCGGACCGTCGCGACGTGGTCGATGTTGCAGCCGAGTTCGATCATGCGCGCCTCATGCGCCCCGGCGCCGGCCGATCAGGCCGCGGGCGGCGAGCGCGGCCACGATCCGACCCGTGTCGAAGCCCTCGTTCGCATGCACGAAGAGGCACCGCTCGGGACCCAGCAGCGCACGCGCGCGCTCACGCACGTCGTCCTGCGGCGCGACGAACGCCATGACCACGATGCGCCCCTGCCCCATGAGCAGGCGCGCGACCTCGGCCGCGCGGCGCAGATTCTCGCTGCGGTCGCCGGATTCGAAGCCCAGGTCCTTCGACAGGCCGCTGCGCATCCCCTGGCCGTCGAGCACGACCACGTCGTGCCCGAGGTCCCAGAGCGCGCGCTCGAGCGCGAACGCCGCCTCGGTCTTGCCCGTGTTCGGCGGCCCGTGCAGCAGCACGCAGCACGGGCGCTGGGACCATCGTGCATCGCGCTCGGCGTCGGAGACCGTGCTGACCGGGGCGGACACCGTCGACGGCGCCTGGTCATCCCAGTGCGCGCCGCGCTCGGTCGCGTCACCGGTGCGGATCATGCCGGCCGCAGCCGTCGCGTTCGTCAGGCGGTCGATGAGCACCAGCGCGCCCGTCCCGCGCGAGACGCGGTAGGGATCGAACGCCACCGGCTCCTCGCACTCGAGTTCCACGCGGCCGATGTCGTTGAGGCCCATCGCGTCGGCAGGCTCGTGCGCGAGCGTGTCGACCTGCAGCCGGTGGATCACGCGCAGCACGCGCGCCGGCGTGATGCGGGTGCCGACGCGGCAGAGCAGGCTCTGCCCCGCCACGAGCGGCGCATCGACCATCCACACCAGGTCGGCCACGATGCGACGGCCCACGCGCATGTCGCTCGTGCCGCCGAAGCACGCGATCACGTCGCCACGGCTGCAGTCGACCTCGCGGTCGAGGCAGAGGACCACGCTCTCCGGGGCCTGTGCCGCCTGCACGTCGCCGCCGAACTCGTCGGGCCGCGCGATGCGCGCGATGCGTGCCTCGGTACCGCGCGGCATGATGCGGATCCGGTCGCCCACGCGCACATCGCCGCTGGTGACCTGGCCCGCGAATCCGCGGAAGTCGAGGTTGGGCCGAAGCACGACCTGCACCGGCATCCGGAAGGGATCGTCCGGGCGCGGCCCCGGCAACTCGACGCCCTCGAGCAGGTCCAGCAGCGCGGGACCGCTGAACCAGGGCATCGCACCGGACCGACGCACCACGCCCTCGCCCGTGAGCGCGCTCACCGGCAGCGCCACGGCGTGCTCGATCCCAAGGCGCGAGCAGAAGCCGAGGAACTCCGACTCGATCTCGCGGAAGCGTTGCTCGCCCCAGCCGACGAGGTCCATCTTGTTGACCGCGGCGACGACGTGGCGGATCCCGAGCATGGCGGCGATGGTGGCGTGCCGGCGCGTCTGCGTGGTGACGCCGGAGCGGGCATCGATCAGGCTGATCGCGAGCTGGCAATGGCTCGCGCCGGTGGCCATGTTGCGCGTGTACTGCTCGTGGCCCGGGCAGTCGGCGATGATGAACGCACGGCGCGCCGTGGTGAAGTAGCGCCAGGCGACGTCGATCGTGATCCCCTGCTCGCGCTCGGCCTTGAGCCCGTCGACCACGAGGGCCAGGTCGAGCCCGCCGCCGGTCGTGCCGTGCACGCGGCTGTCGGCCTCGAGCGCCCTCAGGTGGTCCTCGTAGATGCGCCCGGTGTCGTGCAGCAGGCGGCCGATCAGCGTGCTCTTAGCGTGCTCTTGCCGTCGTCGACGTTGCCGCAGGTGAGGACGCGCAGGAGCTGCAGCCGTTCGTAGCGCTCGAGCCAGCCGCGCAGGTCCTCGCCGGCGGTGAAGGTGGGAAGCGTCATCAGAAGTACCCCTCGCGCTTCTTCTCCTCCATGCTGCCCGACTGGTCGTGGTCGATCAGCCGGCCCTGCCGCTCGCTGGTGCGCGCCAGCAGCATCTCCTCGATGACCTTCTCCAGCGTGTCGGCGTCGCTCTCGATCGCACCCGAGAGCGGATAGCACCCGAGCGTGCGGAAGCGGACGCGGCGCTGCTGCACGCGCTCGCCCGGCTCGAGCGGCAGGCGATCATCGTCGACCATGATCAGAGCGCCCGAGCGCTCGACGACCGGACGCTCGCGTGCCAGGTAGAGGTCGACGACCGGCAGGCGGTGCTTCCAGACGTAGAGCCAGACGTCGAGCTCGGTCCAGTTCGAGAGCGGGAACACCCGCATGCTCTCGCCTTGGTTCACGCGCGGGTTGTAGAGCGACCAGAGCTCGGGGCGCTGGCCCTTGGGGTCCCACCGGTGGTTCGCGTCGCGGAAGGAGAAGATGCGCTCCTTGGCGCGGCTCTTCTCCTCGTCGCGGCGGGCGCCGCCGATGGCCGCGTCGTACCGGCCCGCGGAGAGCGCCTGGCGCAGCGCGACCGTCTTCATCACGTCGGTGTGGACCTTGCTGCCGTGCGTGATCGGCGAGATGCCCTGCGCGAGCCCCTCGCGGTTGGTGTGCACGCGCAGGTCGAGCCCCAGCCGCGCCGCCGTCGCGTCGCGGAAGGCGATCATCTCGCGGAACTTCCAGGTCGTGTCGATGTGCAGCACGGGGAACGGCAGGCGCCCGGGGGCGAACGCCTTGAGCGCGAGGTGCAGGAGCACCGTCGAGTCCTTGCCGATCGAGTACATGAGCACCGGACGCTCGAAGCTCGCCGCCGTCTCGCGCAGGACGTGGATCGCCTCGGCCTCAAGTTCCTCGAGATGGGTCAGGCCCGCAGCCATGGGGCCGGAGCCTAGACGATGTGCTAGCGTCCGCGCACCGATGGACGGAGCCTCGCCCAACGTCGCCTGGCAGCACGGATCGGCCACGCCCGCCGAGCGGGCGTCGGCGCTCGGCCGCCGTGGCTGCACGATCTGGCTGACGGGGCTGAGCGGCTCGGGCAAGAGCACGATCGCGATCGCCGCCGAGCGCGCACTGCTCGCCGCCGGCATCCCCGCGCTCGTGCTCGACGGCGACAACCTGCGGCATGGGCTCAGTGCCGGACTGGGCTTCGACGAAGCCGGCCGAGCCGAGGCGGTGCGCCGCGCGGGCGAGGCCGCCCTGCTCGTCGCGGCATCCGGCTCGGTGGCCATCGTCAGCCTCGTCAGCCCGTACGAGGCGGACCGCGCGCGCGTGCGGGATCGCCACGCGGCGTCATCGATCGGCTTCGCGGTCGTGCACGTCGACGTGCCGCTCGCGGTCGCGGAGTCGCGCGATCCCAAGGGCCTCTACCGCCGTGCCCGTTCCGGCGAGATCCCCCGCTTCACGGGGATCAGCGATCCCTTCGAACCGCCCGTTTCACCGGACCTGCTGCTGCGCACCGACGTGACAGGGCCCGACGCCTGCACGGCCGAGGTCGTCGCGCTCGCGCTCCGCCTCGTGCGCGGCTGACGGGCTGCCGCGCACGTGGCCGCGGGTATCCTCCTTCCATGGCCTTCGCGACCCGACTCGAGCAGCTCCGATCCGACATCACCGCGCAGGGCGAGCGCGTCCTGGGATGCTGCTCGCTGGCGACCGAGTGCTACTTCGAGCACGATGAGGCGAAGGCCCGCGCCGTGATCGCCGCCGACGACGCGATCGACAAGGCCGACGTCGAGATCGAGCGAGCGAGCATCCCGCTGCTGCAGATGGGCAACCCGGACGAGTACCAGGTCCGCAGCGTGCTCACGATCGTCAAGGTCAACAACGAGCTCGAGCGCATCGCCGACTGCGCCGTGAACATCGCCGAGCAGGTCGCCGGCCAAACGCGCATGGACGAGCGGATCCCCCCCACCTTCCGCGTGATGGCCAACAGCGTGCTCGGCATGCTGCGCGACGCGAACCGGGCGCTGGTCACCGGCAATCCCGACCTCGCCCGGCAGGTGCTGCTCTTCGACGACACGGTCGACCGCTTCAAGAACGAGATCCTGCTGCATGCGCAGGAGCAGGTCGCGCTGGGGCAGTTCAGCGTCCGCTTCGCGTTCCAGCTCACCAGCGTGACCCGCAGCGTCGAGCGCATCGCCGACCACTGCACGAACATCTGCGAGCAGGTGATCTACGTCGAGACCGGCAAGATCGTCCGCCACCGGCCCGAGGGCTGGTCCGAACCCGAGCGCCCGCAGCCATGACCACGCTCGCCTCGCGACTGGAGCGGGCCCGCGAGCGGCTCGCCGGCCATGGCCAGGAGCATGTGCTCCGCCACGCGGCCACGCTGGACCCGGTCCGGCTCGACCGGCTGCTCGACCAGGTCGACGCGCTCTCGCTCGAGCAGGTCCGTGACCTCGCGGCTGCGCTCCATGACGACGGCGGCTTCGTGCTGCCGCCGGACCTCGAGCCCGCCACGATCGTGCGCCGATCCCCCGAGGATGCCCGATGGACCGCGCACGGCGAGATGCTGCTGCGCGCGGGGAAGGTCGCGTGCTTCATGGTCGCCGGTGGCCAGGGCACGCGCCTGGGATGGGATGCACCCAAGGGCACCTTCCCCGCCACGCCGATCACGCAGGCCCCGCTCTTCAAGGTCTTCGCCGAGCAGATCCTGGCTGCGCGCCGGCGCTTCGGCGCGATGATCCGCTGGTACATCATGACCAGCCCGATGAACGACGCGCCCACGCGGGAGTTCTTCGCCCGCCACGCGCACTTCGGCCTCGGCGCGGACACCGTCATGTTCTTCCCCCAGGGGACGCTGCCCTCGCTCTCGTTCGATGGTCGGCTCCTGCTCGACGAACCCGACGCGATCGCCGTGAACCCCGACGGCCACGGCGGCTCGCTGCGGGCGCTGCGCCATGCCGGTGCGCTCGACGACATGCGTGCGCACGGCATCGACCACATCAGCTACTTCCAGGTCGACAATCCGCTCGTGCATGCGGTCGACCCGCGCTTCGTGGGCATCCACGCCGCGCACCCCGCATCGAGCGGCGAGATGACCAGCAAGATGGTCGCCAAGCGCGACGCCGCCGAGAAGGTCGGGGTCTTCTGCGCCTCGGCGGGCCGCACGATGGTGGTCGAGTACAGCGACCTGCCGGCCGCGCTTTCGGCCGAGCGCGACGGCGCCGGCCGGTTGCGCTTCGACGCCGGCAGCATCGCCATCCACATGCTGTCGAGGGCCTTCGTCGAGCGGCTCACCGATCACGGCCTGGCGCTGCCGCTGCACAAGGCGCGCAAGAAGGTCCCCTTCATCGGCGACGACGGTGCGCGCGTGGAGCCTGCCGCGCCCAATGCGATCAAGATGGAGACCTTCGTCTTCGATGCGATCCCGATGGCTCGGTCGAGCCTCGTCGTCGAGACCGATCGTGCCGAGGAGTTCGCCCCCATCAAGAACGCCGACGGCGACGACAGCCCGGCGACCAGCATGGCCGCGCAGACCGCACGCGCGGCACGGTGGCTCGATGCCGCAGGATGGTCGATCCCGCGCACCGTCGACGGCGCCCCCGACTGCACGATCGAACTGTCGCCCCTCGCCGCGTCGTGCGAGGCCGAGTGCGGCACCCTCGCACCGCGCCCCATCGAGCGCGGCGCACGCGTGGCGATCTCGCCGGACTGAACACGCCGATCGGGCACGCCGAGCGCGCCCGCGAGTCACGGCACGGCGTCTGCCGGGCGCCCGCTCAAGCCAGGCTGACGTCCCGGATCACCAGTTGTGGCGTGCGCCGGCCGTCCCACTCGTTGACCGAGACCTCGGCGAGCACGCTGCACGGCACGCCGCGACGCAGCCTCCCCGCGAGTTCACCCGAGTTGAACCAGACGGCCCCGAGGCGGGCCCCGTCCTGCGCCACGTCGACCCGCAGGTGCGGCTTGCCCGGGTTCATGTGCCGTGCATCGCTGGCGAGACGGCAGCCCTCGAAGAGGAACGCCGGCGTGGGATTGGCCTGGCCGAACGGTCCGCACGCCTGCAGGGCATCGATCGACGCACAATCGAGCTCGTGCACGCTCGCCCGGGCATCCCACTGCAGCGACGCCTGGAGCGAACGCCCGGCGAGCGCTGCCGCGGCGTCGGCCCTGAGCGCGGCCGCGAAGTCCTCGAATGCACCGGCGCGCACCGTGGCGCCCGCGGCCATCGGATGCCCGCCACCCGACTCGAGCCAGGCAGCGCATCGACCGATCGCCGCACCGATGTCCCAGCCCGGCACCGACCGACCGCTGCACTTCACGCGGCCGTCGGGCTGCACGTGGCCGAGCAGCGCCGGCCGGCCGGTGCGCTCGATCACCTTGGCGGCAACGATGCCGACGAGCGCGTGCGGCCAGTCCGCATCGGCCAGCACGACCGCCGTCGGCGGCCCGTGGTCGAGCCCGGCATGCTCGATGCGTGCGAGCACGGCATCCGAAACGCGCTCCTGCACCATGCGTCGCTCGGCATTCAGCTTCTTCAGTTCATCGACGATCTCGCGGGCGCGGGCCATGGCGTGTGGTTCGTCGGCGGCAAGACCGAGCAGTTCGGCGCAGGCCCCGGCATGACCCATGCGCCCCGCCGCATTCAGCACGGGCGCGATCCCGAAGGCCACGCCCTGGCTCCTGACCTTGCCCACCTCGGCGATGCGCTCGGCCACCATGCGGAGCCCCGGCAGGTCGGTGCTCCGGAACCACTCGAGACCCTGCCGGATGATGATGCGCGTTTCGCCGTGGATCGGGATGACGTCGGCGACGCTCGCGACCGCGGCCAACGGCAGCAGCATGGCGAGCCGCTGCCGCAAGGCGGTGTTCATCGATTCGCCCGCGAAGAGCCGCATGATCTCGCAGCAGACCTTCCAGGTGACGGCGCAGGCGCAGAGGTCCGGGTTGCCGTAGTCGGCGTCAGGCCGCTGCGGGTGGGCGATCACCGATGCGGCGGGCAGCACGCCATCCGGGCGCAGGGCGTGATGGTCGATGACGACGACCTGGGCACCGGCGGCACGCAGCGCACCCACCTGGTCGACGGCGGTGATGCCGCAATCGACGGTGATGACCAACGATGGCCGGTGCGCCAGCACGCGTGCGACGGCATCATTCGTGAGCCCGTACCCATCGGCGCGGTGCGGGATCTCGATGACCAGGTCGACGGCCGGGACGACCGCCCGGAGCGTGTGCCGCAGCGTGGCGGCCGAGGCCGTACCGTCGACGTCGTAGTCGCCGAGCACGACGATCCGGCGGCCGGCCCTCGCGTGGTCCAGGATCAGGGTCGCGGCATCGGTCGCCCCTGGCAGCTCGCGCGCGGCGCGCAGGTCCGGCAGGCCCGCCTTCAGGTAGCGCTGCTGCTCGGCCGGATCGATGCCGCGGGCCGCCATCAGCCGCTGGGCCAGCGAACCACCCGACGCTTCGCGGCCACGCAGCGTCCACCCGCAGCGAAGCCCGCGCAGCCCGGTCGGTGTGTCCGTGGTGGTGGTCATGGCAGGAGCCTATCGGGCCAACGCTCGAGCCCCGCCATGGCTACGATCCCGCCCATGGCTCACCGCTACAAGACGATCCTGCTCTTCGGCGCTCCCGGTGCCGGCAAGGGCACCCAGGGCAAGATCCTCGGCCGCATCCCGGGCTTCTTCCATCAAGCGTGCGGTGACGTGTTCCGCGCGCTCGACATGACGAGCGACCTCGGCAAGCAGTTCCTCCAGTTCTCCGGCCGCGGCGAGCTCGTGCCCGACCACCTGACGATCGAGATGTGGCGCCAGAACATCCATGCCCAGACCGTGCTGAGCCTCTACAAGCCGCACGGACCCAGGCGAAGGAGATGGAGCAGTACATCGAGGTGCTGCACGTGATCCACCTGGTCTGCCGCGACGTCGACAAGATGGTCGCCCGCATGCGCCGCCGCGCGCTGAAGGAGAACCGGATCGACGACGCAGACGAGAAGGTCATCCGACGCCGCTTCGAGGTGTACGAGCGCGAGACCCGTCCCGTGCTCGCCTGCTATCCCGCGTCGATCATCCGCGAGGTCGACGCGATCGGCTCTCCCGCCAACGTGCTCCAGCACGTGCTCGAGGTCGTGGTGCCGGTGCAGGATGCCCACTTCAAGAACCCGCTCGGCGCCACCTGAGCGTGCGTCGCGCGCGATGCGTCGACGACGCAACGGTGCACCACGCAGCCCGCGCAACGATGCCGGGCCGGGCCTGATCACTCCGGCTTCGTCGGCGGCGCCTGGCGAGGCTGCACACCGGTTCCGCCACGGCTCCGCGAATCCCGCAGCGCCTGTTCGAGCCGCTCGATCTGACCCTCGAGGAGGGCGCGAACCTCCGGATCCTTCGTCTGCTCCAGCGTGTTGCGCAGCTGGTTGATGGCCATCTTCGGATTCACGCTCGTCCCCGCTGGTTGCCGCCCGCCGGCCAGCACGGTGCTGCCCACGAACCCCGGCGGCAGGGCAGGCTCCACCTGCACCAGCGGCAATGCGGTGGCTTCCCGCTCGGCCCGCATCACCGCATCGAAGGCCGCGCGCCGGCCGACCGGCCGCGTCGCCGTGCGCGGGTTCGTCCGCTCGAGCACCGCGAAGTCACCGAGCTCGACCTCGAGCTCGAGCCGCTCGACCTTGGCCGGCCGCTGCGCGACCGCAGGCATCGCGACGGCACCGCCCCGCTCGATCGACAGGCGCAGCCGCTCGCCCGGACCCCGCTGCTGCACGACCGCGACCAGGCCGTTGTTGTCCGGCGTCGGGACCCCGTCGATGGCCACGATGAGGTCGCCGGCGCGCAGCACCCGCGCTGCCGGGAACCCGTCGTGGACCTGGGTCACGAGCACTCCGCCCTGACCGGGTGCCATCGTGATGCCGATGGCGCCGCGGGGCTTCGCTTCCCACGCGGACCAGAGGGCTTCTTCGAGCCGCGTGCGCTGTTCGAGCGACAGCGTCGGGCCGTCGAGCGCCTTGCGCAGCTCGCGCATGGTCCAGGTCCCCGCAGCCGCGTCCTTCGATGCCTGCTCCCGGATCGACCACGACGGATCGTCCATGCGCTGCACGAGTTCGCGCAGCCCAGCGGGGACCTCGTTCGCGCGCGGTGCCTCCGCACCCACGGTGGACCGGGCGAGCGCCAGGCCCGAGTCATCCGACGATCGCATGCCGGGACCGATGATCACGCCTTGGCGCATCTGGCCGGCCTGCACGAGGGCGCGGAGCATCTCCTGCTCGCGCAGGAGCTCGCGCGCGTCCTCACGTGCGCGCTCATCGACCGCACCCTTGCCGCGGCCGAACCCGTCGGCCGGCTGTGGCGCTGCATCCTGTGCGGACGCCACGGCCCCGAGGACGACGACGAGGATCGCGAGCGTGCTCATGCTCCGCACAAGGTAGCGATTCCCGCCGCGGATTCCTCGATCCAACGCGTCTTGCGGTCGACGAAGCCGAGCATCGCCCAGCCGTCGATCGGGCCGAAGGCGCCCCGGCGCGCGACGGGCGCGGCGACCTCGGCGATCGCGGCCTGGATCATGAGCGGCGGGATCGAGGCCGAGGTGCCCGTGGGCGGCTTGCGCTCGGCGCGGTAGCCGCGGACGAGGGCGCGGAGGCAGTGTTCGTTGAAGCGGGGCTCCCATGCCGATGGATCGCTGCCCACGACGGGTGGCAAGCCGAACTGCAGGGCCGCGTTGGCGAGGTCCGTCACGAGGGGTGCGACCCGCGCGGAATCGAAGTCGATGATCGCCACCACGCGCGCGCCATCGAGCAGGACGTTGCCGGGGTGGCAGTCGGAGTGCGTGACGCACGCGAGCTCAGGCCAGCGATGCGCGGCCGCCGCCTCGTAGCGGCGGATGAGCGCCTCGCACAGGGTGCCCTGGGCGGCGGTCGTCGCCCTCGATGCGATCGTGCGCAGCGCCGTGACCACGGTCGGGTTGCGGCAGTAGCTCAGCGCAGGCGAGGCGCCGCCGCCCCGGAACGAGGCGAGCGCACCATGAAGCCGGGCGAGCGCCGCACCCACGGCAGTCGCCTGGTCATGCCGGTACGCGAACCGCTGGCCCTGCACGAACCCCTGCACCTCGTAGACGAAGGTGCCCTCGACGAGCACGGGGTCGCCTTCGGCGGTCGTCATGAGCGGCGCGCACGGCACACCGCCCTCCATCGCGTGCCGGTGCACCGAACAGGCGTAGCGCACCCGTTCCACCCCGGCCCCCTGCTGCACCTCGCGACGCTTGAGCAGGTAGCTGCCCCGCGTGCAGTTCGCCACGAGCTTGGCGGCCCGTCGGGAACCGGCGGGAAGCTCGGCCAGCGACCGCGTCACTCGGCATTCTGCGCCTGCTCCTTGATGCGGTCGATGCACGCCTTGATCTCGACGATCCTGCGGCTGATCTCGACGTCGCTGGACTTGCTCGCGATGGTGTTCGCCTCGCGCAGCATTTCCTGCGCGAGGAAGTCGAGCGTGCGACCTGCGGGCTCGGCATGCTGCGGCGAGATGAGCCGCGCGAACTGGTCGAGGTGGCCGCCGAGGCGGTTCACTTCCTCGGCGATGTCGCTGCGCTCGGCGAAGACCGCGACCTCACGGATGATGTCCTCCTCGCGGACCGATGCGCCGGCCTCGGCCAGCAGGGTCGCCATGCGCGTGCGCAGGCGTTCCTGGTACGCCTGGACGACCTGCGGCGAACGCTCGGCGATCTCGGCCAGTCG
>JBEGNG010000122.1:0-5774 GCA_041182645.1 Planctomycetota bacterium | reverse complement strand
CGGCGGAATCGTGCACCGCGGCGCAATCCAAGGGCGCCCAAGCATCGAACGCGACTAGACTTGTCCGTCTCCCGAGACCCCCCCATGGCCCACCTGCCGACCATCCAATCCCCCGCCGACCTCCGCCGCCTCAGCATCGCGCAGCTGCAGGAACTCTGCAGCGAGATCCGCGCGGCGATCTGCGACCAGGTCTCGCGCAGCGGCGGCCACCTCGCGCCGAACCTCGGTGTGGTCGAACTCACCGTGGCGATGCACTACGTGTTCGACTTCGGGCATGACCGCCTGCTCTTCGACGTCGGCCACCAGTGCTACACGCACAAGCTCCTGACCGGTCGCCAGCACCTGCTGCCCAAGCTCCGCCAGCGCGGAGGCATGGCGGGCTTCCCCGCACCCGTCGAGAGCCCGTTCGACCTCTTCAGCGTCGGCCACGCAGGCACCGCGATCAGCACCGCGGTCGGCATGGCCCGCGGCGACTCGCTCAACGGCGAGGGCTGGTCGCACGAGAACCCCACGGGCCGCCGGGTCGTCACCGTCATCGGTGATGCGTCGATCGTGAATGGCCTGGCGATGGAAGGCCTGAACGGCGCGGGCACGCTGCACCGCCAGTTCCTGGTCGTCCTCAACGACAACGGCATGAGCATCGCCAAGCCGCAGGGTGCCGTGGCGCAGTACTTCGACCGCGTGCGCCTGTCGCACACCTACGGCGAGTTCAAGAAGGCCGCCAAGCAGATCACCGAGAACATCCCCGGCGGCCGGCTCGCGCGCGACCTCTACCACCGGCTCGGCGAGAGCAGCAAGAGCTTCCTGAGCGACGACACCTGGTTCGAGCACTTCGGGCTGCTCACCGTGGGGCCGATCGACGGCCACGACCTGCCCACGCTGATCGAGTTCCTCAACGAGGCCAAGCACACCGACCGCCCGATCGTGCTGCACGTGAAGACCGTGAAGGGCAAGGGCTTCCGCTTCGCCGAGCAGGATTCCTGCACGTTCCACTCGCCCAGCCCGTTCACGGTCGCCGAGGGCGACCTGGAGAACGAGGGCTGCCGCGTCGAGATCAAGAAGGGCGGCCGCTCCTTCACCGCGGCGTTCGGCGAGGCGATGGTGGACCTCATGGCGCGCGACCCGAAGGTCTGCGCCGCCACCGCAGCGATGCCCGACGGCACCGGCATCTCGAAGCCGCTCGCCCGCTTCCCCGAGCGCACCTGGGACACGGGGATCTGCGAGAGCCACGCGCTCGACATGATGGCTGGGCTGGCCAAGACCGGCTGGAAGCCGTTCTTTGCGGTCTACAGCACCTTCCTGCAGCGCGCCTACGACCAGGCGTTCCAGGAAGTCGCCCTGCAGGGCCTCGCCGTGCGCCTGTGCCTCGACCGCGCGGGTCTCGTCGGCGGTGACGGCGCGGTGCACCACGGCTTCTGCGACATCTCGCTGCTCGCCACGCTGCCCAAGGCCGCGCTGCTGGCGCCCATCGATGAACCGAGCATGAAGGCGGCGATCGAGTTCATGGCCGGGTACGACCAGGGCCTCTCGGCGATGCGCTACCCGCGCGCGAACGTCGACACGCGCCTGGCGGACCAGCCGTGCCCTGCCTTCCAGCTCGGCGTGGCGCGTCCGCTGGTCGAGCCCGCGGGTGCCGACGTGGCGATCCTCGCCTACGGCACCGTGGCGTTCGATGCGCTCGATGCGCTCCCGATGCTGCCGGAGTACCGCGTCGCGGTCTACGACGCGCGCTTCGCCAAGCCCGTCGATGCCGGCCTCCTGCGGCGGCTCATCCAGGCGGGCACGCCGATCGTCACCATCGAGGACCACTCGGTCCGCGGCGGATTCGGCTCCTGCGTGCTCGAGGCGTGCAACGAGATGGGACTCGACACCTCGAGGATCGTGCGCATGGGCCTTCCCGACGCCTGGATCGGGCACGGCGAGCGCTCGGAGCAGATGGCGGATGCCGGGATCGACAGCGCCAGCATCGCCCGGACGGTCCGCGGCCTGATCGACTCGATGGGCAGCGGCGCGCCGCGGCGGGCCGAGGCCGCGCGGAGCGAGGGTTCCGTCCGTACAATCGCCCCTCGATGATCATCGACGCGCACACGCGCACCTGGCCCAGCATCGACCACCTCGGCGTGGAGCTGTCGGGCCCCGTCAACCGCCTCGCCGGCGTCCTCGCGATGGATGCCTCCCATGCCGCGCTCGAGCGTGCGACCGAGCCCCTCGCCGGGGCGATCATCCACGGGTTCCGTGCCGACCGCGTCGGGGCCATGATTCCCAATGACGCGATCATCGACGCCGTCAGGCAGGGCAACGGGCGCTACGTCGGTGTCGCGGGGATCGATCCGACGTCGGATGACGCCTGGGACGAGTTCAGGCGCTGCACGGACCTTGGCCTCTACGGGATCTGCGTGAGCCCCGCGTTGCAGGGGTTCCTCCCCACCGATGCGCGCGCGATGCGTCTCTTCGAGCAGTGCGCGGCGGATGGCTTTCCCGTCTTCGTGAGCAGGCCTGCGCCGTACACCCGCAACGCGGCGATCGAGCACGATCGCCCCACCGCGTGGACGGAGCCGCTGCGCTCGCTGCCGCGCCTGAAGGTCGTCTTCTCCGGGATGGGCTGGCCGTGGATCGATGAGTGCCTGGCGGTGCTCAGCGCCTTCGAGAACGCGTGGACCGACACGAGCGGCATCGTGGGCCAGCCATGGGCGCTCTACAACGCCATGCTCGGCGCCGTGCAGCACGGCGTCGCAGACCGCGTGCTGTTCGCCTCCGGCTGGCCGATGGCGAGCCCCAAGGCGGCGGCCGAGGCGCTGTACGGCCTCGGGACCTTCGCACTCGGCACGCCCCTGCCGCCGATCCAGCGCGCGGTGCTGCGCAAGGTCGTCGAGCGCGACACCTTCGGGGCGCTCGGCATTCCCGATCCCGCATCCTTGATCCGACGGCCCGCCGACGCACGGTTCGGGTTCCTCGGTCGCACCCCCGGAGCAGCGCGATGAGGCACCTGACCTGGACCGTGCTGCTGGCGGCCGGCTGCGGCTCGACGGCACCCATCGAAGTCACGCGCCGCGGAGGCGCCGACGAGGTGCTCGGCTTCTCACCGGTGGCGACGGCCTACAGCATCGAGGAAGCCGGCGCCGCGATCGTGCTCACGGACATCGACCCATCGACGCTCGAGTCCGACGACGCCGTGAGCGGGCAGGTGCTGCACGTCGGCTTCCTGTGGAACCCGCTGCCCGGGCGCACCGCGATCGACCCCACCAGCACCAACGTCTCGCTCCGCCTGCTGGTGCTCACCGCCGGCGAGGCCGGCCTCTACGGCGGTGGCGGATTCGCCTCGGTCAGCGGCAGTCCCGAGGAAGGTTCGATGAGCCTCGAGATCGAGGGCTCCGACCTCCGGCTGATCGCGCGCACCAAGGGCTTCGTCGATCGACTGACGCCCGGCGAACTGCTCGGGGACTTCTCGGTCGAACGCAACGAGGCCCAGGCGCGGCGCATGCGCCGGGCCGCGACGCAGCGCGTCACCAACGCCCTGGGCGCGATCCGCTGGGTCGATGCATCGGGCGCGCCCTCGCGCAGCCTCGAGCTGGCCTCGACGACCGCGGCGCAGGGTCACGCTACGCTGCGGGAATGACGAGCCTGTCCAACCGTCCCGCGCCGTCCGCACACGGTGCGTTCCGAACCGCACCGCTCGACACCGACCGGATGCCGCCGGGCATCCCGTTCATCATCGGCAACGAGGCCGCCGAGCGGTTCAGCTTCTACGGGATGAAGACGATCCTGGCCGTCTTCATGACGCAGTACATGCTGAGCGCGACGGGCACGCCCGACTACATGACGCGCACCGAGGCGACCGAGTGGGTCGCCTGGTTCGTGGCCAGCGCGTACTTCTTCCCGGTGCTCGGCGCGCTGATCGCGGATGCGCTCCTGGGCAAGTACCTGACGATCATGCTGCTGTCGCTGGTGTACTGCCTGGGCCATGCGGCGCTCGCCTGCATCGACCTGCCCTCGCCCGCGCTGCAGGCCACGCTCGACCCGCGCAGCTGGCTCATGGCCGGCCTCTTCCTCATCGCGTGCGGTTCGGGCGGGATCAAGCCCTGCGTCTCCGCGCACGTGGGTGACCAGTTCTGCCGGCGCAACGGCCACCTGATGAGCCGCGTGTTCGGGTGGTTCTACTTCTCGATCAACTTCGGCTCGTTCTTCAGCACGCTGCTGACGCCCTGGCTGCTCAAGCACCACGGACCGGGCTGGGCCTTCGGCGTGCCGGGCGTGCTCATGGCCATCGCCACCTTCGTCTTCTGGCTCGGCCGGCACCGCTACGCGCACATCCCGGCGCAGGGCTTCGCGTTCCTGCGCGAGGCCGCCGCGCCCGAAGGTCGGTCGGCCATCCTGCGGCTGGTGATGGTCTACGCGTTCGTCGCCGTCTTCTGGTCGCTCTACGACCAGACCGGCAGCGCCTGGGTGCTCCAGGCCAGCCAGATGGACTGCACGTTCCTGGGGTTCCAGTGGCTCGAGAGCCAGGTGCAGGCTGTGAATCCCCTGCTGATCCTGGTGTACGTGCCGCTCTTCGCGTATGTCGTCTACCCCGCCATGGGCAAGGTCATCACGCTGACGCCGCTGCGCAAGATCGGCATGGGCTTCGCGCTGACGGTGGCGGCCTTCGCGATCTCCGCCCATGCCCAGCGCCTGATCGACGACGAACAGGCCGCCTTCCGCGCCAAGGTCGCCCCGATCGTGGCCGCGGAGGGCATGGACCTGGCGAAGACCGCCGAGGCCCTGCGCGCCGTCGAGCGCAACGCAGCCGCGGCGGAACTCGAGGCGCTGCTCACCGTGGCCGCCGGGACCGAACGCGACGCGAAGGTCGCCGACACCCTCGCGCTCGGCGGCATCGCCGTCACGAAGGAGGGCTCGCGGCTCGAGGCCGACTGGCCGAGCATCGCCTGGCAGCTGCTGGCGTACCTGGTGCTGACCGCGGCCGAGGTCATGGTGTCGATCACCGGCCTCGAGTTCAGCTACACGCAGGCGCCCGCGTCGATGAAGTCGATCGTGATGAGCCTCTGGCTGCTGTCGGTGTCCGCGGGCAACGTCCTCACGGCCCTCGTCAACCGATTCACGCAGGACGCCGACGGCAACAGCACCCTGGTTGGCGCGAGCTACTACTGGTTCTTCACGGCGCTCATGCTCGGTGCCACCCTGGTCTTCATGGTCGTGAGCCGCTTCTACCGGTACCGGGACGTCCTCCCGGCGACCGGCCACCCCGAGGCGCCGAACGCCTGACCACAACCTGTAGTGGGTCCGCCGCCGCGAAGCCCATCCGGCTGGCCGGATCGGCGTTTGCGCCTGTGAATCCCGTCGTTTTTTCAACGCCGCCGTTTTGCGCGGCCGATGCATCCTGCACGCCACAGGAGGCACCATGCTCGACAAGGACCACCTCATCGACGAGATCACCAGCCTGAACCCGAGCGCCGGCCGCGACTGGCTGGACCTCTTCGACGCCGATGACCTGCGGCGCTACCTCGATCACCTGCACCATGCCTGCGCACCCCGCGGCGGCGACAGCGTCTGGCACCGCGAGGGCGACACCCCGCCGGTCGTCATGCGCATCGCGGCCTGACGCAGTCCTCCCCCAGCACGATCATCACCGCGGCCCGCCCATCGGCGGGCCGTTCTCGTTCCGGGGTCCGTGCAGGGCCTCACGCGCGCTGGTCGCGCATGTAGTCGGCCAGCTTCTTCTTGAGCAGGCGCAGCGCCAGCAGGCCGCGCACGCGGGCCAGCAGCTCGACCTTGTTCAC
>JBEGNG010000121.1:0-9062 GCA_041182645.1 Planctomycetota bacterium | reverse complement strand
GGCCCAGATCCGGGCCCACGCGCTCGACCAAGGCCTGCGCCGCAGCGGCGCTGAGCTCCACCCCATGGCGCTTCTGGCAGCGGGCGACCGCCCAGCGCACGGCCTCGGCCGCACCGGGGGCCTCGCACTTCAGGATCACGCCCACGGCGGCGACCAACTTGTCGAAGGTGCCCGGCCGCCAGCCGCCGCTGCGCAGGATGAGCGTGGCATCCTGCATGGGGCTCTCGGCGTAGCGCTCCATGGCGCGGCGCCGGTCATCGCCCTGCATGAACTGCTCGGCGTTGTCGACGACCACCACCTTGTGCTGGCTCATCAGTCCGTAGCTGCGGAGCTCGTCCAGGACATCGGCGAGCGAGCACGAGGCGCCGTCGAAGCTGAACTCATCGACCGCGCCGTGGCGCTCGCGCAGCGCATCGAGCACGCGGCGCGTGTGCTCGGAGCGCAGGAAGGACTCCTTCCCGTGGAGCACCACGATGCGGTGATCGGCCGAGGCGTGCATGCAGCCAAGGTACCCTGCGCCCATGCTGCGGCTGCGGACGATTTCGGGCCCCGATGCCGGGCGCGTGCACGAATTGCCGCCCGAGGAGCCGCAGATCCTGGGCCGCAGCACCGAGGCGCTGCCGAGCAGCGACCGCACCGTCAGCCGCCGCCATGCCGAACTGACCCCACGCGACGGCCTGTGGCTGGTCCGCGACCTGGCAAGCAAGGCAGGCACATTCGTGAACGGCGCGCGGATCCACGGCCACCAGGCGCTGCGCGTGGGCGACCGCGTGCGCGTGGGCGAGACGGTACTGCTGGTGGAACGCGCCGATGGGACGAGCGGTGCGCCCCCGACGACCGAACAGCTGGCGGCGATGGGCGAAGCGGTGGCAACCGTGAGCCACAGCATCAAGAACATGCTGCAGGGCCTGCGCTCGGGCGCCGATGCGGTCGAGCTGGCACTTGGTCGTGACGACCTGTCGATGGCGCAGAAGGCCTGGCCGATCGTGGCCCGCAACCTGGACCGCGTGATGCAGGTCACGCTGAACATGCTCGCGTTCGCCAAGGACAGGCCGCTCGATCCGGAACCCGTGCCGGTGGACGGCGTGGTCGACGAGGCGTGCGCGCTGGCCGAGGCCGCGCTGCGGCGACGCGGAGGAACGCTCGAGCGCACCCGCGCCGAAGGACTGGTCGAGATCCCGATCGACCTGGTGGCCGTACACCAGACGCTGCTCAACCTGCTGATGAATGCGGTGGATGCCGCGCCGGAGAAGGCGCCACGGGTGGCCGTGAGCACGCACTGGATCGCACCATGCCCGCGCTGGCCCAGCGGCGCCGTGGCCACGATCGTCCGTGACGACGGGCCGGGCGTGCCCGATGCCATGCGCGAGCGGCTCTTCCAGCCCTTTGCCACCAGCAAGGGCCAGCGCGGCACGGGGCTCGGCCTGGTGGTGGCGCGCAAGTTGGCGCTGCTGCACGGTGGCGCACTGGAGCATGCCGGCAACGGCGACGAGTGGGTGGCGCACCCGGTGCTGACGGGCCAGGTGCGTGCTGCCGATGCCGGGCGCGCGCTGCCGGGCGCTGCCTTCGTGCTGGTGCTGCCGGCGGCTGCCTCGCAGGATGCCGACGAGACGCGCGCACCCAAGCCGATCCCGGGCGGCGACCTGGGTGTGCGCTTCGGTGCGTGAGGCGCGCGGCTCGGCTAGAGTCCCGCTTCCCATGAGCATCACCGACATGAGCCTGCTCGGCGCAGCCGGGCGCCTGCCCGCCACCAGCGACAACCTCGAGGCCAGCGGCCTGCCGCGGCCGATCCTCAACTCCGTCAGCTACCAGCGCACGCGCGAGATGTCGATCGACGAGCTGCTGCTGGAGAACCGCGTGATCTTCCTCATCGGCGAGATCGGCCCAGCGAGCGCCGCGCGCGTGATGATGCAGATGCTCTACCTGGAGAACCAGAAGCGCGGCCAGGACATCAACTTCTACATCAACAGCCCCGGCGGCGCGGTCGACGACACGCTGGCGATGTACGACACCATGCAGTTCATCAGCAGCCACGTGGCCACGACCTGCATCGGCCGTGCGTACTCGGGCGGCGCGGTGCTGCTGTGCGCGGGCCACAAGGGCAAGCGCGTGATCCTGCCGCACGCCAAGGTCATGATCCACCAGCCCTACGGCGGGGTGACCGGCCAGACCAGCGACATCCAGATCCAGGCCGAGCAGATCCTGAAGAGCAAGCGCCTGCTCAACGAGATCATCGCGCGCCACACCGGCCAGCAGGTCGAGCGCGTGAGCAAGGACGGCGAGCGCGACAAGTTCTTCGACGCCGCCGAGGCCAAGGCCTACGGCCTGGTCGACGACATCGCCACCTTCCCGCCCAAGGCCTGAGCCCGCGGCGCCATGAACCATCACCCGACCACCAACCACGACGAAGACGACGACGAGGACTCCATGAGCCTGATCCCCATCGTGATCGAGAAGACCGGCCGCGGCGAGCGCGCCTACGACATCTACAGCCGCCTGCTGAACGACCGCATCATCTTCGTCACCGGCGGCGTGGGCGACGGCATGGCGAACACCATCGTCGCGCAGCTGCTGTTCCTGGCCAACGAGGACCCCAAGGCCGAGATCAGCATGTACATCAACAGCCCCGGCGGCAGCGTGACCGCGGGCCTGGGCATCGTGGACACCATGCGCTTCGTGCCGTGCCCGGTGGCGACCTACATCATCGGCCAGGCCGCGAGCATGGGCTCGGTCATCGCCTGCTCGGGCACCAAGGGCCGCCGCTTCGCGCTGCCCAACGCCGAGAACCTGATGCACCAGCCGCTGCTGGGCGGCGTGATGGAAGGCCAGGCGACCGACCTCGAGATCGAGGCGCGCCACATCCTGCGCATGCGCGAGCAGCTCTACGCGATCTACAGCGAGCAGACCGGCATGAGCACCGAGCGCATCGCCGAGATCTGCGAACGCAACACCTGGCTGACCGCGCCCCAGATGAAGGAGCACGGCCTGATCGACCAAGTGCTCACGAAGCTGCCCGTGAAGGCCGGGTGAGCGGAGCCCTACGGGGCCGGCTCGAAACGCGACAGCTCGTCACGTACCCCGAGCCGAACCGACCAGGTACGAAGATAGATCCAGTCCAACGCTTCGTGCCCCTGGACCGCGATCATGCTGGTGATGTCGCGGATGTGCTTGGACGATCCACCCGCCCGGTGGAACTGGAGTTTCTTCAGGATGACATCCTCCGGAGAAGCGAACGGCTCGCGGCGGCCATCAGGCATGGTGATCCAGCGAACACGCTGAAAGCGTGATTGGTCGTACTCATCGACCGGCGAGACGATGACGTCTGCCTTGAGCCCTGAGCCCACGTGAATGATGTTGAACATGCCGGGACCCAGAACGGCCTGCAGTGCTGCATCAGGACTGCAGTACCACTCATCGCCACTGAAGGCCGGCAGGATCTGCCGAACCTGCGCGACATCCATGCAGACGACCATGTCGATGTCGTTGGTGAAACGAGGCTCACCGAAGACCATTGAAGCGAGCGATCCCGTCGTGAAGCGCCGGCAGCCTGCCTCATCCAGCCGGGCGCCCACCAGACGCAGGAGTTCCGTGGGCTCCATCACGGTTTCGGATCAAGCGCCGCACGTCGCGAGAGGCGGGCGATGGACTCGGCATGGATCCGTTCATCCGGCCAGTCCGGGTGCTGCGCCCTGACCCCTGCCCGGACGAACGAGGACGCTGATCGCCACATGGCATCGACCGTGGCGAGTTTCGCCGCAGGCGACAAGGACCTGAGAATCACCACGTCGGTGGTGCCACATCGGTCGTGAACATCGTGGATCAGATCGGGAGTCGTCACTCGGTCAGCATACGGATGGAATGCTCGTCCACCATCAAAGGCGACGAAGTTCCGTGCAACGGACTCCAGAATCCACGACGCTGCCCGCGAAGGCTGGGTGAGCGCGGCCCGCCCGGCGCTCGCGCCCCCGACCCGAGGGCCGAGGACGCGAGCGTGTGCCATCAGCGGCGGCGTGAACGCAGCCCGAGCCCGAGCAGCGCCAACGCGCCCGGCGCGGGCACGGCCTGCGGGGCCACGGAGCTGCCGAAGACCCAGGCATCGAACGAACCGTTGAAGATCGTGCGATCACTCGCGCCGACCATGGCCTGCTCCCAGGAGCCGGTGTCCTGCGTCCAGTAGTGCCAGTAGTTCTCGACGGGCCACTGGTCGCCCTCGCCGTACTCCGTGTCGGCACCCACGCCGATGCCGGTCACGAAGACGCCGAAGGAGAACACCTGCGCCGTGTGCGACACCGCCTCGAGTTGGCTGTCGATGGACTGCAGCAGCTGGTAGCCGTTCATGGGCTCGTCCCAACGAACGGTGAACAGGTAGCCGTTCCCATTGGAGAAGTCGATCTGGACGGTGCTCGTGCTGGCGCCCGAGCCGAGCTCGTAGCTGGCGATGATGGCGGCCGGGGATGACGACGCGAGGCAGGCCACGGCCACGAAGGCCGGGGCAAGGAGGGAAGGACGCATGGGTCCCTTTCAGGTTGCGCATCCGTTTCGCGCGGATGCAAGGCGGGCAACGAACCCCTGACCGGCGGTCGACCCGACTTGCAGGACGAGCCTGCTCACGGTGACGCGTTCGCTGCGGATTCGCACCGCATTCCTCCGCCGGGAGGGGACGAGCGGAGCGTACCACGAGCCGAGATGTCGGCCGGGGGACCGGCCGCGGATCGTGCATCCGGCACGCCACCAATCGTGCGGGCGCGCCGGACGAGCCTCGTCACCCGCTTTCACCCGGGATACAGTGCCGCGCATGTCGCAGACCGAGCAGCTGATGGCGAAATTCCGCGAGGACTTCGAGCGCACGCGCCGCGAGATCCAGAAGGCGGTCGTGGGCCACCGCGAGGTCGTCGACGGCGTGCTCACCTGCCTCTTCGCCAACGGCCACGCGCTGCTCGAGGGCGTGCCCGGCCTGGGCAAGACGCTGCTCATCCGCAGCCTGAGCCAGGCGCTGACGCTGCAGTTCAGCCGCATCCAGTTCACGCCCGACCTGATGCCCGCCGACGTGACCGGGACCACGATCGTGGTCGAGAACGAGCGCGGGCGCGAGTTCCAGTTCCGCAAGGGACCGATCTTCAGCCAGATCGTGCTCGCCGACGAGATCAACCGCGCCACGCCCAAGACGCAGTCATCGCTGCTCGAGGCGATGCAGGAGCGCAGCGTGACCGTGGGCGGCGTGACGCACGAGCTCGAGCGGCCGTTCTTCGTGATGGCCACGCAGAACCCGGTCGAGCAGGAAGGCACCTACCCCCTGCCCGAGGCGCAGCTCGACCGCTTCTTCTTCAAGCTCGAGGTCGGCTACAGCTCGCGCGAGGAGCTGGCCGAGATCCTGAACCGCACCACCGCCGGCGCGCAGGAGCCGATCCAGAAGGTGCTCGATGCGCAGGGCATCATCATGCACCAGAAGCTGGTGCGCGCGGTGCGGATCGACGCGCGCGTGCAGGACTACGCGGTGCGCCTGGTGCTGGCCACGCACCCCAAGGGGCAGTTCGCGACGCCGAACGTCAACCGTTTCCTGCGCTTCGGCGCGAGCCCGCGTGCGGCCCAGACGATCGTGCTGGCCGGCAAGGTGCATGCGCTGCTCGACGGCCGCCCGCAGGCATCGCTGCCTGCTGAACTTCGAGGCCGAGGCCGAAGGCGTGCGCACCGACGAGGTCATCCGGAACATCGTCGAGACGCTGGCGCCGTAAGGCGGGTCGAGCAGGCGAGTCAAGCAGGCAACTCGCGTTGGCGGGCCGCGCGACCTCACGGCGCGCCCGCAGCACACTCGTGGCGCGCACGCGCCGCGACCCATCAAGGTTCAACCGCAGTGGAGGCCGCGACGTGCCTCAGCGCACGCCGAAGCCGCGGACCTGGCCATCGCCCGGCACGGCGCCGAGGTTTCGGCGGTAAGCGGTGCCGAGATACGAGAACCCGTTGTCGGTCGACTTGATCTCGGTGAGGAAGATGATCGCGTCGCTGCCGATCTGCAGGATGAAGTCGCCGGTGCCGTTCGAATCGAGGTCGCGCACCTCGACGGGCTTGATGCCGCCGAAGCTCAGCGGCCAGTCGCGGCCGCCGTCCTCGATGACGACCTCGTTGCCCGCGTCATCCTGGGTCACGCGCAGGTAGGAGAAGTACGGCGCATCGCGGCTGAGGTCGTGCCAGACCAGGTCGCTGGCGTTCTCGCCGTCCATGTCGGCCGAGCCGAGCAGGGTGAAGCCGGGCCCCTGGTCGGGCAACTCCTGCTGCACGGGCTCGGTGCCGTCGTCGGAGACCGTGTAGCGGAAGGTGCCCACGCCGGCCTTGCGCAGGACGAGCTCGAACGCGTTGTCGGTGTCGATGTCGGTGATCGTCGCTTCCCAGCCCGAGAGCGTGGACGGATCCAGCGGATCGGCGCCTTCGAGCGGGATGCGGGCTTCGTTCTCGATCGCGCCATCGTTGATGAACCAGACCACGGCCTCGTCGCCGTCCTGCCAGACCAGGTCATCGGCCTGGTCGGCGTTGAGCTTGCCGAAGGTGAGGTAGCCGAGGCCGCTGGACCAGTTGCCGATCTCGCGCTGCCCGGTGACCGTCAGGCCGTCGCGCAGCCAGGCACGGACCTTGTTCGTGGTGGTGTCGATGAAGACGGGATCGCCGCCGCGGTCGCCGTTGATGTCGGGAGCGGCAAGGTAGACCCAACCACTGGGAATCGTGCCGATGAGTTGCGCCTCGCTCTTGCTGCGCGCGTTGCGGCCATCGGTCTGGAAGCCCATGAGCTTGTTGCCGCTGGTGACCATGACGGTGCCGATCACCAAGCCGAAATCGGCCTGGATCGGCGTCAGCGGGATGACGATGGTCGTTCCGCCGCCCACCCCGCCGGCGGGAACGCTGCCGCCGGAAGGCACACCGCCGGTGGCATCGTCGGGGAAACCGTCTGCGCCGGGAGCCTGGCCCTGTTCGGGCACGCCTGCGGCGATCTGCTTGTCGGTTGGGTAGTCCGGGCCCGGCACGGAGGTACTGAAGTCGAGGACGAAGATGCGCGGCGCCAGCGTGGGATACTCGCTGCCGAGCGCGGCACGGATGATGACCTCGGCACCGATGAAGCGGCGGTGGGCCACGCTGCGGCCGAGTGAACCGCCGGCGGCCGATGACGGGACCCAGAGGTCACTGTCGGTCAGCGCATACGACCCGCCGCTGCCCACGACGTTGAACCCGACGCCCGAGCCGACGGCACCGCCCTCGTAGCCCGGGCTGCCCACCAAGAGGCTCGGCTGGTTGAAGGAGCCCGTCGCCGCGACGGAGAAGCCGAACGCGTTGTTGGGGTTCGACTCACGGGCGAAGGCTCGCTCATCGAGCAGCCAGTCGGTTCCCGAACCGGTGTACACGTAGGTCGCACCGTTGCCGCTGAAGGTGTCGCCGGCCAGGTCGCGGTCGTAGCCGGGCGCACCGATGGCGATCAGCGTGCCGCTCCCATCCTTGATCAGGTCGACGCTCGCGCCGAAGTTGTCGTTGGAACTGCCGTCATCCGCCCGGATCGAGTCGGTCGGCACGGTGTCGGCCACCCAGGCACCGAAGGCACCGGGCCGCTCGAACACGAAGACCGTGCCGCTGTTGGTGCTGCCGGTCGGGCCGTCGTGCTTGGGGCACCCAACGACGACCGTGCCCTCGCGGACGGCGATCTGCTCGCCGAAGTTGTCGTTGGCCGCTGCGCTGTCGCCCGCGGTCAGCTTGGCGACCTGCGTCCAGGCATCGGCGCTGCCCTCGAAGACATAGGCGGAACCGGCGTTGTTCTGCGCAGCCGGACCCTCGCCGAGCTGCTTGCCCACGACGATGGTGCCGTTGGCTCCCTCGAAGTCGATGGCGACCTCGTAGCCGAAGAGATCCAGCGCGGCGCGGTCGTTGGGCCGCAGCGTCGCCGTCGGCAGCGTGTAGTCATTGCCCTCGAAGGTGTCGTCGGTGCCGAAGAGCCCCGCGGCACGCTCATAGACGAAGGCCCGTCCGCTGAACGTCGTGGTCTCGGCGGGGCTCGTCCAGCCCCACGACCCGACGACGAGCGTGTCGTTCTCGAGGGCGACCGAGCAGCCGAACTGCGCGAAGCCGACCACGAGGTACGGCCCCTCGGGATCGCCGGTCTCGAAGGGCGGGGCCGTGATGGTCTGCGCCAGGGTCCACGAGACGACGCCGGAGCCATCGACCTCGCGCTCGTAGATGTAGACCTTGCCGACGCCGCTGGCGCCGAGTGCGCGCGCGTTGGGCGCGCCGACCGCGAGCAGCGATGCATCCTCGTTGAACGCGATGCTGTAGCCCCAGCTCTCGCCGGTGACGGGTGCCTCGATCGACTGCGCCGCGACCTGCCAGCCGATCGGTGCCTGCGCGTGCGCCGCCGCGGCGAGCGCGAGCGGGCAGATGGTCGAGACGATGGTTCGTGCCTTCAGCATGATGCAGGTCCTACGGGGAGAGTATCGGTTCGGTGCGCGTGTGATGCACGAAACACGCGTGATTCCCTGAGTTCTCACCGTGCACGGGTTGGAAAGGAAAAGGGCGGATCGCCCCTCCGCGATCCGCCCCAACCAGGAGGTCCCGCGCGAACCGACTGCGCGGGAGAAGTAGGACCATGTTCATCCGGCGCGTCGCAGGTTCTGCTCCGGGACGCTGACCGAGATGAGTGCACCGGGCCCGAACGGGACCTGGCGCATGCTGAGCGCGCCGCCGAGCCGCTCCACGATGCCGCGGCACAGGCCCATGCTGTGCCCGAGCATCACCGAGTCGGCCGAGTGCGCGTCGGCTGAGTTGTCCATGACGTGCACGAAGGCGTTGTGTCCGTCGGTGCGCACGCACACCGAGACCTCATGGCCCTCGATCGGATGCGCCGCGGCCGGACCCGAGGCAGCCTCGATCGCGTGGCGCAGCGCACTGAAGAGCACGGTGCCCAGCGGTCCTGCCGGCGTGCATCGTGCACTGGCGTCGATCTCGGCGCGGAGCCGCACATCGTGCGTGGTCGCGAAGGAATGCAGCAGGTCGACCACGCGCAGCACGCAGCCGGCGAGCGACTCCTGCGC
>JBEGNG010000120.1:0-5823 GCA_041182645.1 Planctomycetota bacterium | reverse complement strand
TCGCTGCCGGAGACCCCGCGGAGGGTCCACATGTTGTCGATGCGGCCGGATGGGCCCACGGTGATGAAGGGCAATGGCTTCCAGAGCACTGCGCCGTCGCTGAACAGGACGTTCTGCCCCTCGCCGCCGTGGTTGGGGCTGGACGCTTCGGGGATCGCGCCGCGTGAGATCAGCAGCGGGTTCGCATCGGCCGCCAGCGGAGACAGGACCAGCGTGGTCATGCGGACGTGCGAGGCATGCATCGGCATGCGGAAGGAGAGCTGGCGCGCGCCCGCGCACTGCAGGCAGCCCGGTCGGCAATAGCCCTTGTCGGCGAGCACGCGGATCGCCTGGGCGTTGTCGGCCGGCAGCGAGTTGGGCAGGTTTCCCGAGGGACCCGCGTTGAGCATGGAGCCCAGGCCCGCGGCCATCGGCAGGTTGCCGTTGCTGTCGTGGCTGTAGGCCGCGAACGCCGAGCCGAGTTCGCGGAAACCGTTGGCACAGAGCGCCTGCGAACTGGTGGACCGCACGCGGTTGGCCACCGGCATGGCCACGCCAACGAGCAGGAGCAGGCATGCGGCCACGCTGATGAAGTCGGGAAGCCGCCAGCGCGTGCGCGCGATCGGCGCATCGGCCAGCGACATGCGCTCGGTGCGGTCCGCGTCGGCGCGCTCGACCGAGAGCAGCGTGGCGTCGATCAGCGCATCGTCGGGCGCGGGGGCGGGATAGCGGTCCAGCAGCGTGCCCAGGCGCGAGAGTGCGCGGAGTGCATCGGCGTCCTGCGACGACGAGGTGGCGACCTTGGATGGATCCCAACCGGCCTGCACCAGTTGGTCGACGATGCGGGCGTCACGGGGATCGAGCTGTGGTTCGTGCTGGCTCATGCGGCGTCCTGTCCGGCTTGGGTTCGCTTCCAGGCATCGGCGAAGGCAGCCACGGCCGCGTGGAGGCGGCTCTTGACGGTCCCAAGCGGGATGCCCAACGTCTCGGCAATCTGTTGGTACGGCATCTTGTGGAAATAGCCCAGGAGGAGGATCTCGCGCAGGTGGGCGGGCAGGCCGTCGACGACGGCCTTGACCATCTGCGCCTCGTCGTGCGAACCCATCGGGTCGCCGGGCGAGGACTCATCGCGGGAGAGCGTGTCGGCCAGCGCGACCTGGCCATCGGTGCCGCGCATGGGGGCATCGATGGAGGTCATGGCGTGGCGCTTGCGGCGGCGGAGGTGATCACGCGCCTTGTTGGCGGCCACCGTGAACAGCCAGGGCTTGAAGGAACGCTCCTGGTCGAACGTGCTGCCTGAGAGATGGACCTGGACCCAGGTGTCCTGGAAGACGTCGTCGGCGGCAGAGGCCGAGCCCATGAACATGGTCAGGAAGCGGTGGAGCTCGGTGCGGTAGCGCTCGAGCAGCTCGCGGAACGCGCCATCACGACCGTCAAGGTGCGCCTTGAGCAGCGCTTCGTCGGTCTGTGACTCCCAGGCCTCCATGGGGAGCGGCATGCTAGTGGAACGATCGAGGCCATCGGTGGATTGCGCGCATGGGTTCTTCGATTCGGCGCCGTGCCGGACGCCCCGCGCGCTCCCTGAGCGAGCGGCTGGAGTACCGACCGGCCCCAAGGGGCTGCCTGAACCCAGGAGCCCGGCCAGGTCCAGCCCGACCCCGAACCCACCGACTGACCCAAGGCCGGCCGCGACGGGAGAGAGCAGGGATGGAACGATCATGGCGCCCACGACAGGTCGCTACGATCCCTCGCCCCGTCCGGTTCGGGCGGCCAACGAGGAGTCCAGCCAAAAATGGCAGTGCCGATCTCGCAGATGTGGACCGTGGCGACCTATGTGCTGGGCCAGCGGCTCCGTGGGCGCAAGCGCTACCCCCTCGTCCTCATGCTGGAGCCGCTCTTCCGGTGCAACCTGGCGTGCGCCGGCTGCGGCAAGATCCAGTACCCGGCCCACATCCTGAAGCGGGACCTCTCGGTCGAGGAGTGCCTGAAGGCCGTCGACGAGTGCGGCGCGCCCATGGTCAGCATCCCGGGCGGTGAACCGCTCCTGCACCCGCAGATCGCCGAGCTCGTGCGCGAGCTCGTCAAGCGGCGCAAGTACATCTACCTCTGCACGAATGCGCTCCTCCTGAAGGAGAAGCTCGAGGCCGGCTGGTTCACGCCGAGCAAGTACCTGACCTTCAGCGTGCACATGGACGGCCAGGAGGAGAACCACGACTTCGCCGTCTGCCGCGAGGGCACCTACCAGAAGGCGATCGCCGGCATCCGGCTGGCGGTCGAGCGCGGGTTCCGGGTGACGACCAACACCACGCTCTTCGACGGCGCCGATCCCAACAGCGTGCGCGCGTTCTTCGACGAGATGATGGACCTTGGCGTCGAGGGCATGATGGTGAGCCCGGGCTACGCCTACGACAAGGCGCCCGACCAGACCGGGTTCCTCAAGCGGCAGTCGACGCACGAGCTGTTCGAGATGATCCTGTCCAACCGCAAGGACGGCCGCCGTGCCTGGCGCTTCAACCAGAGCGCGCTGTTCCTCGAGTTCCTCATGGGCAAGCGTGACTTCGAATGCACGCCGTGGGGCAACCCCACCTACAACATCTTCGGCTGGCAGAAGCCGTGCTACCTCCTGCAGGAGGGCTACGTCGACACCTTCGAGGAGTTGATGCGCGACACGCAGTGGGAGCGCTACGGCCGCGCGAGCGGCAACCCCAAGTGCCAGAACTGCATGGTGCACTGCGGCTACGAGCCCAGCGCCGTGGATTACACCTTCTCCGGCTTCCCCGGCCTGTGGGCGACGGTGAAGGCGATGGTCTTCAACACCTATGCGAACCCGCGCGCCAAGCGCCGGCTCGAGGAGGAGAAGTCGAAGCCCCACGGCCCGATGCAGCACCTCGTGCAGCTTGGGCTGGCCAAGGATCTCCAGCAGCGCGGCGCTGCCTGAGCGCGTTCACCGCGTGGGCGGCGGCGCCCAGTCCGCAGGCCACTCCTGCGTGAGGCGGATCAGCGTGTCGGTGGTGGCGCCCAGTCCGCAGGCCACTGCGGCGTGATGCCCTCGGCGGGGATCGCGTGCTCCAGTCCACCGGCCCAGAGCACCATCTGCACCGCGAGGCGCCGGACGTCGGGATCGGCGAAGTCGCCGGGGTGCCCAAGCGTCGTGAACGCCATGCGGCGCGGCATGAGTTGGCTCGGCACGAAGGGACGCGGCGCGCCCGGGCCGGCGGCCTGCCGGGCTGCGCGCTCCTCCGCGAACCGCGCGCGGCGGGCTTCGGTTGAGTCGGGTCCGGTGTGCTCGCGCACCCACAGGATCGGTTGGCGCCGCGGAGCGGCTTCGGGCTGTTCGCTGGCGATCGCCTCGCCCCAGAGCAGCACCGTGGCATCCGGCGGCAGTGGCTCGACGTGGTAGAGCCAACTCGGCACGACCTGCCCGCCGCGGACGCCGCGGAGGATCGGATGGTCCTTCAGCGCGCCCTCGGGCGGCAGGATCCGCGTGGTGCTGGTGTGGCCATGGTGGCTGATCCATCGTTGGCCGAAGACCTGCCTGGGGAAGTCGTCGTTCCACCAGGTGCGTCGTGAGGGTTCGGGCTGCGCGAAGGCGTGCGTGCTGGTGCGGAAACCCACCAGTGGCAAGCCCGACCGAAGCAGGTCGTCGAGCTCGTCGAGCCCGCGGTCATCGGCCTGTCGCCAGCGGAGGAACAACGTGAGCACATCGCTGGTCCGGAGCATCGACGCATCGAATGCGGTCGGACACGATGGATCGGGCACGACCTTCGGGATGTTCCAGTGCGTGACCTGCGCTGCGAAGGGCTGCGCGGCAGGTCGCGATCCCGCCGCGGGAGTGGCGGGCGCGGCGTGGGTGGCGGCCGTGACTGCGGCGCGCACGGCTTCGGCCAGGAGCGGCATCGTGACCTCGCTGCGGTACTCGTCATCGCCGCTCACGATGGATGCGTTCAGCAGGGGCTGGAATCCGTTGGGGAACTCGGCCTCGATCGCCGCGCCCGATGCGCCGTTGCTGCCGGTGTTCGTGCTGGCGAAGACCCGCACGCGCTCCCCGACGGCCGGGACGTGCCAATGCCCTGATGCGCCGGTGCCGCCGAGCAGGCCCATCGATCTGGTCCACGCGCCGATCGTGATCGGCGCGCCCGGTGTTGCGCCGGAGGCGATGCGATCGAAGAGGACCGCTTCGACCTGCACCGACAGCGTGATGGCGGTCGTGCGTTCACCCACCAGTGGGATGCCGCTGGTGGATTCGGTGCGAGCGGTCACCACGCCCACGATGCACAGGTCGGCCTGCTGGAGGCTCTCCTGAGCCAACCGAGCCTTCTCCGCACGCGCGGGCCCGGCGCAGGCGAGGGTCGGCAGGAGTGCGAGGAGGATCAGGCGAGGCAGCATGGCCGCAGTCTACGGATCGCCTGTGGACAACCTGTCCATGCGGCGCATCCGGACCCGCGTGGGCGCAGACTCCCGGCATGGGTTTTCGACAGGGTTCCATCGCGTATGCCCGCTTCGCCGTCAGTGGTTCCGCGCCGAGCGTCGCCGATGGGGCGCTCTACGAGGCCCTGCATGACCACCGCATCCGCCCCGACGGCGCCGGGAACGGCACCGAGAGCGTGAGCGGATGGATCACCGGTCGCCACGTGTTCGACACCGACTTCGGGTACGGCTCCTGCGGCTTCGGCATGAGCCTCGCCGCTGCCATGCGCGTGGACACGGCGAAGGTCCCGGCCGACATCCGTCGTGCGTACCGGGCCATGGCGGAGGACGAGGCCCGCGGGCCCGCCGGTGCCGACGGTGAACCCCGTCGGCTCGCCCGTCACGAGCGCATGCAGGCGAAGGAGCACGCCGAGCGCCGCTGCATGGACGAGATCTCCGCGGGCATGTGGCGGCGCGTGAAGCAGGTGCCGGTGCTGTGGGACATCCCGGGATCCACGCTCTTCGCGCCTGCCGCGAGCGATGCGCTCTCGAAGGAACTCCGGTCGCTCTGCGAGGCGGCGTTCGAGGTGCGCCTGGACCGGCTCGGTGCGGCCGGGCTTGCGGCGAAGCTGCTCGACGCGGAGGGTCGCGGCGGTGAACTCGAGGACCTGCGACCCGATGCGCTGACGGCACGGCCGAGCGGCCAGTCACGCAACGACGCCGACGAGCCCGCCAAGCCCATGGGCGACGGCCGGCCCGAGGTGCCGTGGTGCGCGCACGAACCGCTGGATTTCCTCGGCAATCTCTTCCTGCTCTGGCTCTGGTGGCGTTCGAGCGAGCACCGGGGCGAGATCGAGACGGCCGGCGAGACCGTGCACGTGATGCTCGACCGCGTGCTCGACATGACCTGCGCCTGGGGGGGTGGGCGGCAGCCAGAACCTGCGTGGCGATGGCCCGGCTGCGAGCGCCGAGGCGCGCAAGGCGCTCCAAGCCGGCAAGTGGCCGCGCCGTTGCGGGCTGGTCGTGGTCGCGAGCGGTCAGCAGTGGATGCTCACCCTGCAGGGCGAGTCGCTGGCCGTCAGCGGGCTGGTGATCCCGCAGCCCGAGGAGCCCGACGAGCACGAGCGCGCGACGATCGAGCGTCGCATCGACAGCATGCTGACCTTCGACCGCACGCTGGTCGCCATGTACCGCGCGTTCCTCGAGGAGCGCCTCGGTCGGCGCTGGTCGGCGACGAGCAACGCGATGCGCGAGTGGATCGCGCGTGCGGGCGCCGCGCCTGCCGTCGCTGCGTCGCGGCGCGAGGCGCAGGTGGCCGAGGCCTGAGCGCGGGGGTTGGCTCCGCGCTCGTCCTCTCGCTCCCTCGGGCCCGTGGCTGCGCGGACGCGCTCGCTCCACCCGGCTTCGCTCGCGCTCTCGTCCGTCGCTCGGCGGGGC
>JBEGNG010000119.1:0-6168 GCA_041182645.1 Planctomycetota bacterium | reverse complement strand
GTCGTGCGATGCGGCCTACGCCATGAAGGTCTTCCAGGATGGCTTCCTGCAGGATGCCTGGAGCCCGTGCATGGGGATCAGCACGGTGCCGCTGGCGCGGCTCTACGACCCCGCGCGCGAGGCGATCCTGCATGCTGGCGGTGAACTGCTCGAGTCGACGAGTGCGGTCGCGCTGAACTACGACGGCCGTCGCATCACGGGCGTGACGACCGATGAGGGCGTGGTCGAGTGCAGCGCGGTGATCACGAGCGTGCCGCCCGATCGCCTTGCCAAGCTCTGCAGCGACACGCTGCGCAAGGCGGACGACCGGCTCGCACGGCTCGAGGAGGTCCCGTTCAGCATGGACACGCCGCACCTGGTCCTGCCGGGTCGCGCCACCCAGTGGCTCTTCCGCAAGGCCGCCGAGGATGGCCGCGAGCACGTGCATGCGGTGATCAGCGGTGCCGATGCGTGGATGGCGCTCGACGAGGCCACGATCGTGGAGCGTGTGCTCGACGACATGGCCTGGGCGTTGCCGCGCGTGCGTGGGCTGGCTCCCGTCGCGGTGCGCGCCGTGAAGGAGAAGCGGGCGACCTTCGCGTGCGTGCCGGGCATCGATCGGTTGCGTCCGCGTGCCGAGCCCGACCCCATCGTCGGCGGCATTCCCAACCTGTTCCTGTCCGGAGATTGGACCGCGACCGGCTGGCCCGCCACCATGGAAGGCGCCGTTCGCTCGGGCTACGCCGCTGCGGCGGCCTGCACGGGGCAGGGTGGGGTGGTTGATGACGTGCCGCCAGGGCGTGTCGCGGCATGGCTCGGACTGCGCGCATGATCCCCAGCGGAGGCCCGGAACTCACGGCATGGATCGTGGCGCGAGGCCGCGAGCTGGGGTTCGCAGCGGTCGGCGTGGCACGCCTGGAGCGCTCACCGCGCGAGGCGGTCATCCGCGAATGGGTCGCGGCCGGTCGTCATGGCCCGATGGAGTGGTTCCGTGAGCAGCTCGAGGCGCGCCTCGATCCATGCACGATGCTGCCGGGCGCGCGCAGCGTGATCGTCGTGGCCGACCGCTACGCCGATGGCCGCCCCGACCGCCTCGATGATGCCGCGCCGCCCCGGGGCCGCACCGCGCGCTACGCACGGGGCCGCGACTACCACCGGCGCATGAAGAAGCGCCTGCTCAAGCTGCACAAGGCGCTCGACGATGCCTTCCCGGGCCAAGGGTTCCGTCGGTGCGGCGACCTCGAGCCGGTGCTCGAGCGTGAGCACGCCGAGCGCGCGGGCGTGGTCCGCATCGGCAAGAACACGCTCGGCATCGCGCCCGGTCTGGGTTCATGGATCCTGCTGGGCGAACTGCTCACGACGCTCGAACTCGAACCGACGGCCGCGGCACCCGGCATCGGTGACGATCCCTGCGGCAGCTGCACGGCATGCATCGACGCGTGCCCGACCAAGGCGATCACGCCCTGGTCGGTCGATGCCTCGCGCTGCATCAGCACCTTCACGCTCGAGGAGCGCGGCGACGGCCAGGCCTGGCTGGCCGACTCGGTCGGCGATTGGCTCTTCGGCTGTGACATCTGCCAGGAGGTCTGTCCGCACAACGCGCCCACGCAGCGGAGCCGGCGCGCCGGCGTGCATCCTGATTTCGATGGCCGGGGAGCGAGCCACGACCTGCTCACGGTGCTCGGATGGGACGAGGCGGCGCGGATGCAGGCATTCCTGGCGGGCACGCTCAAGCGCGTGACGCTCGACATGGCGCGCCGCAACGCGGTGCACGCGGCGGCCGCGGCGATCCTCGACGGGCGGGGGAGCGAAGCCGGCAGGCGCGCGCTTGCCCAACGACTGGTCGAGTTGGCGGAGGATCCCTCGCAGCCGGACCTCGTGCGTCGCGCCGCAGCGCGCCAGGTGGGGCGGCTGTCGGGGCACGCTGGATTCGAGCGAGCGACAGGGGACTGAAGCGACCACCGCCGGGCGTGAGGGCGTTGCCCCAGATGCCCACGCAGGATGCGCGAGGGAGGAACGGGTGCTCAGGGCAGCGGTTCGTCGCCGCCGCCGCCGTTGGGCACCGCGACATCCTGGGCGCCGCCCATCATGCCGCCCGCCGCCTTCATCATGGCGCCCATCATCGCCTGCTGGAAGGCCTGCATCGCGGCACCCGGATCGGCGATCTCGCCGGCCGTGACCTTCGCCGCGACCGACTCGGCAGCCTGGCGCATCGGGCCGGCGATCATGCCGATCTGTGCACCGAGCTGCTTCATCATCGGGTTGCTCATCGCCTCCTGCGGCATCGACGCGACGTCGATGAACCAGGCGTCGCCTTCCTTGAAGAGCTTGATGTTCTGCGTGCCGCTGACGAGGGTGGCTTCGGTGTCGGTCACGTCGGAGAGCGACGCGTTGGGTGCGTCCGCGGCGCCCGACGTGGACTCACCGAGCGATGCCAGGGCTTCCGTGCCGAACGTCGACTTCATGGCCACGACGAGTGGGCCCATCGCGCCCGAGATCGTGCCGAGCACCTGGCCGTCACGGCGGGAGGTTTCGTCCCGGCCCGACATGCACTTGGCGATCCGATCGAAGGCCTCGATGGAGTCGTAGCTCCCCTTCATCGTCTCGAGCAGCGCTTCGGCGCTCTCGAAGCCGACGGGGTCGGGCAGCGGTGCCGAGGCCGGCGCCTTGGCGCGGGCCGGTCGCTTCGCAGGCTTCTTTGCATCGGCTGAGACCGCGATGCCGCTCTTGGCCGCCATCTCCGCGGCGAAGTCCTCGGGGCTCTCCAGCGACTTGATCGCGGTGTCGACCTGGGCCTTCATCGCGGTCTTGGCCTCCTCGGTCGAGCTGCTGCCGTCGATCGACTCCTTGGCGGTCTTGTACGCGGTCACCGCAGCCGTCACGAGTTCGGTCGGATCGCCGCCGGCGAACTCGATGCCGTCGGCCACGTCTCCGGCCTTGCCGGCCATGTCGGCGATCGCGGCGTCGGCGAGCGCGGCGCTCGCGCGCAGGTCGGCCAGCCGCGCCTGCAGCAGCGCGATCGTGAGCTGCTCGTTGCGGGCGCTCTGGCCGCTGGCGCCCTGGAGGCTCGACGCACGGCCGGCGTTGGTCGCGGCCTGCTCCAGATCCTGGGTCACGGCCTCCACGGCCTGCTTGAGCGCATCGCCCTGACGATCGGCGATGCCCTTGGCCGCCTCGGCGACCTGTGCGGCCATGGCCTCGAGGGCCTCGGCGTTCTCCTTGGCCGCATCCTGCAGGCGCTTGGCCTCGGCGGCGACGGACTGTGCGGCACGCTGGAGCGCCGCACCGAGGTTCTCGTCCGCATCGGCCATCGAGGCGAGCTCCAACGCCGTCGCGGCGAGGGCCTCGTAGGTCACCTCGGCGACCATGCCGTCACGAGCGGCCTCGCGGGCTTCGAGCGTCATGCCGAGCGCGTCGTCGCTTGCGCTGACACGAGCCATGGGCGGTTCGGAACGCGATGCATCGAGTCGCTCGCGCGCCTCGGCCATGCGGGACTCCGAGGTCGCCTGCAGCGTGGCCGAGGCTGCCTTGAGTTCCTCCGCCTTCTGGGCGAGCGCGACGGCATCGATGCCTTCCAGCACGCCGCCCGCCTCGAAGGTCGTCGCGAGCCGCTCGAGCTCGGCCGCGATCGGGGCGAGGTTGGTCGCACCGATGGCTTCGAGTGCAGCGCCGGCCACGACCATGTCCGGCAGCAGCCCTGCGATCATCGCGCGCGCGGTGCGGTCCTGCGCCAGCATGTCGTCGACCTTCTGCATGCCGAAGGTGGCTGCCTGCATGAAGCCACGCGCGGCGATGAGTGCCGAGGCGTTCTGCTGCTCGTTGCTCGCACCCGGGATCGACGCCAGTCGCTGCGCCGCCGTCCGGCACTGTTCGATGCGCTCGTCCAGGGTCTCTGCGTCGTTGGCCGCGGCGAGCTTCTGGCCCCAGGTGCGGATCGCCGTGGTCGCATCCTCGGGGTTCTTGGCCTGCGGGTCGGTGCAGGCGGCGAGCAGGGTGACGAGGCAGGAAGCGGCAAGGGTGCGGTTCATGGTGGGTGCCGTGGGTTCAGCGGGATTCAGGCGTGTCCTTCGGGTCGCCGGCGCCCGGCGATCGCAGGGACGGGGGATCGAAGTCGACAGGGTACTCCGGACGCGGACGGTGCATGGTGGCGATCCAGCGTTCGCAGTCGGCCATCAGGCGCTCGTTCGTGCGGTCGAAGACCGGCTTCCAGCCCGGGACGTCGGGGTGGGGGAAGCGGGCGCTCGACCGGGGGAGCGCATGCTGCACGAGCAGCGAGTCGTGGGGCTGGTCGAAGTCGACCATGGGCCGACCGTCGAAGCGCGACTCGAGCAGGATGAGCAGGTTGGTGTACCGCACGGCGTCGCTGTTGCCGTTGCGTGCGTGCAGGAAGAAGTCGCCGCCGTCGAGGCCGCCGTGGCAACGGCTCGTCGCGCAGTTGCCCAGCAGCCAGGCGTTGTGCACCTTGGTGCGGAACATGTTCAGCGCGTGCGGCTCGGTCTCGACCTGGATGCGGTCGTAGAGCTCCCGCGCACGCAGGTCGAACATGAGCTTCACGAGCTCGATCGGCTCCTGGGTGAACAGGCGCGTGCGGCCGGCCTCCGATTCGGGGATCAGGTCGCTCGCGGCGTGCGCGGCGATGAGCTCCTTGATCGCATCGGCCGGGACCGTCACCTTGGGCGGACGATTGAAGTCGATCTCGTAGACGCGGATCAGGTTGACCTCGGCCGGGGTGAGCAGCCGATCCGGCAGCGCGCCCGCGGGCAGTCGGGGGGCAGGGGAGCCGCCGCTGCCGTTTCCGCCGCTGGATACCGCGCCTGAGCCGCGGAAGACCGAGACCTGCGCCTCGATCGCCGCGAGCAGGCGCTTGGCCTCGTCGATCGGCCGCGTGGCGATGAGCGCACGCGTCTCGTCGAGCGCCTCGTCGTAGGCGCGCTGTTCGAAGAGCCAGCGGCACATGGCCAGTCGCCCGTCGACGTCGTCGTCACGGAGCGCCGCCTTCAACTTGCGGTAGCGCTCGTCGAAGCCGACATCGAGGGTGACCTGCCAGGCGCGGTCGCGCGGCACCACGGTACGGATGCCCGCGATCGAGTAGACGACCGCGTCGAATCCGTCGTCGAGCACGTGGGCCCGCACGCTCGTCCCGTCGCGCATGGCGATCAGGCCCGTGGCGCCGCTGGCCGGCACGTCGACGAGTTCGATCACGTTCAGCACCCGGCCGTGCTCGAAGGTCACGCTCGTCGCGCCGCGGCGCACGGTGAAGGTGGTGTCGTCGTCGGCGATGACCCAGCCGCCGAACTCGCGCGAACGGCTCTCGACCACGTGCACGCGGCGGATGGCGCCCTCGGGCGGCTGCTCGGGTGCCGGTTGGCTGCCTGCCGCGGGCGGGGCCGCGTCAGGCGACGGCGCGTCGGATGAGGGCGGCGCTCCCGGCGTGACCCCGGCCGGAGGTTCGGCTGCGGGGGACTGCCCACGGCACGGCGCGCTCATCATGGCGACCGAGGCCAGCGCCGCGGCGAGTGCCGCGACCGTGGAGGTGCGTGGGCAGGGCATCGACGGATTGTCCGTGAAGCCGAGGCTCGGCGCAACCGGGGCGGCCCCGCTGCGGAGCCACTATCGTGCGGACCCAACCCAGGAGGCTCCGATGAAGCTTGGCGTGATGGCGGCGTTGTTCGCAGGACGGGCGTTCGACCAGGTCGTGCGCGATTGCGCGGACATGGGACTGGATGCGATCGAGTTGCCGGTCGGCGCCTATCCGGGCAAGCCGTTCTTCGACCCGCGCAAGGTGTTGGCGAGCTCGAAGGAGCAGGACCGCATCAAGGGCATGCTCCGTGACCACCATCTGGAGCTCAGCGGGCTCGCCGTGCACGGCAACCCCGTGCACCCTGACCGGAAAATCGCGAAGGCCCACCACGACGAGTACGAGACGGCGGTCAAGCTGGCACGTGTGCTCGGCACCGACGTCGTGATCACCTTCAGCGGCTGCCCGGGCGGGTCGCGCAAGGATTCGACGCCCAACTGGGTCACCTGCCCCTGGCCCAACGACTTCACGGGGATCCTGGCGTACCAGTGGGACGAGGTGCTCGTGCCGTACTGGGCGAAGCAGGCCAAGCTCTGCGCGAAGCACGGCGTGAAGACCGCCTGGGAGGCGCACCCCGGGTTCTGCGCCTACAACACCGACACGCTCATCCG
>JBEGNG010000118.1:0-5844 GCA_041182645.1 Planctomycetota bacterium | reverse complement strand
GGCCTTGCGGGCCACTTCGGCGGCGAGCTCGTGCATGGTGACGGCTACGTCGAGAAGGCGCTCTTCGCCGCGCTCGGCGTGGATCGCGGACCCGCCACCGAGTCGGCAGCGACCGACGCGGGCGGAGCAACCCTTGCTGGTGGTGGAGCGCCCGGCGCCGGTGCGGTCGCCGTTCGCGTGGCGCGGGCCGGCACGGTCGACTTCCGCACGCAGGTGCTGCCGATCTTCGAATCACGCTGCTTCGAGTGCCATGGCAACGGCAAGCGCAAGGGCGGGTTGGCGATGGACTCGGCCGCGTCGATGACCAAGGAGGACGACGACGGCGTCGCGGTCAAGGCGGGCGAACCGGACGCGAGCCTGATCGTGCAGCGCATCATGCTGCCCGCGAGCGACCCCGACTCGATGCCGCCCGAAGGCGAGCGCCTGGGCGAGGCGGAGCGCGAGCTCATCCGAACCTGGATCAAGGAAGGCGGCGTGATGGAGGCCGTCGCGGCCGGGATCGCCGCCGCCCCCGGTGCGGTGGGCGACGCGGCGCCGACGATCGACACCGACCTGGTGCGCCGCGCCGGCGAGGTCGCGCAGGCACTGCGTGCGCGCGGTGTGATCGCGCAGCCGCTCTCGCAGGATGATCCGCGGCTCGACATCAACGCCAGCCTGGCCACGCCGCCCTTCGGCGATGCCGACCTGGCCATGCTCGCCCCCGCAGCCGGTGCGATCGTCAACCTGAATCTCTCGCGGTCGCAGGTGACCGATGCGGGCATCGCGGGCTTGGGCGGGTTCACGGCACTCGAGGCGCTTCGCCTGGATTCCACCGGCATCGGCGACGCAGCCTTGGTGTGCGTGAAGGCGATGCCCCGGCTCAAGGTGCTCAACGTGCACAGCACGAAGGTCACCGATGCCGGGCTCGCGGGCCTGGCCCAGGCCGCAGCCCTCGAGCGCGTCTACGCGTGGAACAGCCAGGCGACCGCGCAGGGCGCTGCCGCGCTGCAGTCGGCCCGGCCCACGATGCGCGTCAACGTGGGCCAGGAGTAGGCAGCCATTCGCTGAGGAGTTCGCGTGCCTGCGTCGTGGTGAACGGCGCGGGCGGAGCGCGTGATGGCGGAGGTGTGGCTCCGCGCGGACCCGGACGTGCGGTGGCGGGGCCAGGCCCTGCGACCAGCATGGCGAGCGCCGCATCGAGGTGTTCCGGTCGGAGGGCCAGGCGATGCCCGGTCCGCACGAGGTGCACCACCTGCTCGGCAACCAGCCGATCCCCGCATCGCGGGTCAGGAGGTCGTTGCGCGTGGTGCACGATGCGCACGGCAAGCGCATGGGCGCGATCCGCCGGGCACCCGGCCGAGGCGAGCAGGATGCGCCACGCGCCGGCAGGATCGAGGACGGACGGGGCCATGTCGATGCCGGTTCCCAGGGCCAACACCGTCGACATCGATGCTGCGAGGGCAAGCCGCGCGCGCAGGATCATGGTCGACCCCCGGTGGATGCGAGCACGCCGTCACGCTCGCCGATCAGGATGGGGCGAAGCGCACGATCGGCCACCAGTCGGCGGTGCGCCATCGGCGAGTCATCCGCGGGTGGATCGTGCAGCCAGGCCCAGAGCGAGGGCATGGCCATGGAGGCCCATGCGCGCTCGTCGGCACCGGCGAGCCGGTGCATGGACAACTGCTCGGCCGCAAGCAGCGCCAGCACCCCGCGGTTGGCGCGCACCGCATCGAGCACGAGCTGGACGAGCTCGGCCGGCCGCATGCGGTCGAGGCAGCGGTGCAGCACATCCGCAGCCATGGTCCGCAGGTCACCGAGCGACCACCCCGCCTCGACGGCAGCATCGAGTGCCTGCAGCGCGAGTTCGATGCCCATGCGGTGACGGCTGCTGACGAGGCCGAGGCCATCCTGCGCCGAGAGCACCAGGTGGTGCAGCCCCGGAGCGTCGTGGCGGTCGAGCAGCTCGCGGACCCCGGACCACGGCGGATCGACCTCGACCCGTGCGTGGAGCCCACGTTGCACGAGTTCGAAGGATCCGAAGGTGATGATGGCCTGCTCGACGCCATCGCCCATGAGCACGATGCGACGGGGCGCCCGCGACGGTGAACCGATGGGCGGCGAGGCATCGCTGGGTGCCCAGGCCCGCCACTCGATCACCGCGCGCAACCCGTGGACATTGGGGATGAGTCGACAGGGACGGAAGGACTCCTGACGATCACCATCGGGTGCGTGTCGTACGAGCGTGAAGGCAGTCGGGTCGTGCCACGCCAGCGGCCCGCGATCGAGGTGGATCGACTCGACCGCGCGAGGTTGGCCTGACCACGCCGGCGTGGCGCCCGCAGCGATCGGATCCGGCATCGACACCATGCGAGGTGCGAGCCATTGGTGCACGCGGATCGCGTCGAAGGCATCGACCATGTCGTCGGGGTTCGCCAGGATCGGTGCGTCGTGGAGCCAACGTTCCGAGTGGCTGCGCCCCGACTGGTCGATCGCATGGCCCGCGGTGGCATCCCATCGCAGCTCAAGGCCCCATGGCAGCAGCGGGAAATCCAGTTCCGCAGGCATGAGGGACGGCTCGAAGGCGGCCGCGAAGGCCCAGGTCGCCATGCCGTCGGACTCGATGATCCAATCGATGGCCACTGCCGGCTCCGGGCCTGCGCTGCACAGCCGCTCGGTGGTTGCCCGGACGCGCCAGGCCATGCCGGGTGGGCAGGTCCAACCTGGTTCGACCGCGTGGGTGCCGAGGGTGGGTGACGCACCCGGTGCACGGCCCGAGCCGTCGCCCACTGAGGCTGCTGCACCGAACCCGTAGGCGAGGGACGCGGCCAGGTCCCGGCTGGCGCATCCGTGCGCCAGGTCCTGGACGATGAAGGCCGGCAGCAGCGCCGACTCGACCGAGAGTTTGCGCGCGACCAGCCGGGCCGCGTCGCGGTCGTGGTGCGCCCGGTTGAGCATGTCGCGAAGGCGCTCTGCCGCGAGGGACGACGGATCGGTTGCTGCCGGTGGAGGCGGCGGAAGCAGTGGCGCACCGGTGCCCACCTGCAGACCGGCGACGATGCACAGCGTCGACGCACGCATGTCACTGCACCGACAGGGTGATGAGGGCCATGCTCGACCAGCTCGTCGAGCCGTTGTCGTCGACGGAGCCGGCGCCCCCGGCCACCACCTGTCCGGCTGCGAAGGCGAGGTACGGCCGATTGGTGAAGGCGCAGTACACACGGTCGGGCCTGACCGTGACCGACGCGGAACCGCTGTGCGACCCGACGCCCTCGGTCGACCAGCTCTGGTCGGCACTGATGGTTCCCTCGACCGAATCGGTGAGCACGTCCAGCAGGGGACCGAAGTTGCCGGTGACCTCGAACGCTTGATTGGCCGCTTGGTAGCCCACCTTGCCCGAAATCGTCAGGTCGCCCAGCGAGGCGGAGGCCTGGCCGATCGAGCTGCAGGCACCGGATGCGGCGGCACTGGCGAAGGCCGAGCAGCCCATCCGTGCCGCGGTGCTGGCGCTGATGTGCATGGTTGCGCCACCGGTGGCGGCAAGGCCGAGCAGGCGGGGGCACGCGGGGAAGCCGCCCGACCAGACTTCACGGCGGTTGGACCGGTAGTGCGCGAGGCTGGAGCGGGTCAGGCTGCCGGCGGCCCACAGGTTGCTGCGGCCGCGCGCGGTGACGCTGGCCATGGCCAGGTCCGCCTGGGCCGTTGCACGCGTCGACCAGGTCCAGGTCGTCAGGCCTTCGCTCATCGTGCGGTCCTCGGCAAGGGGAAGCGGTGGCTCGAGGCGAGGCGTGGACGTGATCACCACCCATTGGCCCGTGCCGCAGCTGCAAGGGCCCGTGCCTTCGCCGGCAGCGCCGCCGCCCGAGGCATCGCACGGGATCTCGAGGAGCGGCGGGCACGGCGTGTACCCCGAACTCATGGCCAGGACGGACGACACCGGGACGATCGACAGCATGCAGCCGAGGGCTGCTGACGGGCGTGATGGCATGGAAGGTTCCCCGAGAGCGTGGCGAGGACGGGCACGATGCCCATCGACGGGACCACCCTACGGCACCACGACGGCTTGCTCGCGGAAACCGCGGGAATTTCGGCGCATGAATCGAAACACCCCAGGACGGATTCGAACCGTCGACCTGCGGCTTAGAAGGCCGCTGCTCTATCCAACTGAGCTACCGGGGCCCGTGCGCACTGTAGTCGCAGGTGCCGGTGGCTCGATGGCGGGACCGAGCGCTTCCGCCGCAGCATCGTCGCCAGCCTCGCGCGGTGGCGCCGGCAGGTCGCGCGCCATCCAGGACCGGGTCGCCGCGATCGCGATGTTGCGCAACCAACGATCCCGGTGTGCGGCCGATGCACCAAGGTGCGGCGCCCCGCGCACGGCCCGCAAGGGCAGCGGCACATCCCGCGGCAGCCGGGCGGCGCCGGCCCGAAGTTCGCGACGACCGCACTCGATCAGCCCCCAGCCGGTCGGAACCTCCCACGGTCGCACCATGCCGCGCGGACAGAAGAGCACGCAGCGGTCGGCGAGCCGGTAGCGCGGCAACAGCCCGAACTTGGTTTCGCCGTAAAGCGCCTCTTCGGTGCGGCGGAGTTCCGCCAGCGCGGTTCGGTACGCGGTCATCCTGCTGGCAGCGAAGTCCCACTCATCGAGCCCATCAAAGAGCGACGATCCGGATCGACGCAGGTGTGGTTCGTAGACCTTGATGCGTGTTTCCTCAAGCTCGCGGCAACGCCGTTCGAGCCGATCGCGCTCGGCGACCAGTTCATCCACCTTGCCCGTGTCGCGGAAGAAGTCCGCACGCGACTGCTTGCACTCGACGGCGATCGTCATGACCGGCTCCGAGCCATTGGCCGTGCCGTCGAACAGCGGCGCATCGAGCTCGGGCCGGTGGAAGCGGTGGTCACGCCCATCGAGCCAGCCCGCGACATCGACGCGCCATCGTGGAATCGGCGCGCTGACCTCGGTGGCGACCACTCGCGCGCCCTGGCGGATCAGCCATTCGCACGCGAGCCACTTCAGTTCCTGGTGGTCGATCGTTTCCACGCGGCAGCTCCAACGCTTGCACGGCACCGCCGTGACGCCTTCCATCCTAGGAATGCTGCGTCGTCGGACGAAGCGTGATGTGGCGATGAGGGTCCGGCGGGATGCCGGCCGTGCGGTCGACTGCAGCGATCAGGTGCTCTGGCGCGTGATCGTCTGGTAGTACTCGCGCTCGCCGCGACCGCGCAGCGGATAGTCCTTGCGCAGCGGGTGGGCGGGGAAGTCCTTCCACAGCAGGATGCGCCGAAGGTCCGGGTGGCCCTCGAAGCGGATCCCGAACATGTCGTAGACCTCGCGCTCGGGCCACTCGGCGCCGGGCCACAGGTCGACCACGCTCGACACCACCAGCCCCGGGTCGGCATCGATGCCGTGGGTGGGCAGCGTCGGCTCCAGGTAGACCTTGAGGCGGATGCGCAGGTCGTGCGCGTATGAAGCGAGGATGTAGACGACCGCGAAGCGGCCGGGCTGCGGCGCCGGGTAGTCCAGGTAGTCCACGCCGACGACGTCGCTGAGGAACGAATACGCGCAGGCCGGGTCATCGCGCAGGAAGCGCGCTACGGCGTGCAGGTGCTCCTTCGGTACGACCACCGTGATCTGGTCGCGGTAGTTGGCCACCAGGAAGCTGACGTTCGGGAACGCCTTCTTCAGGAGCGGGAGCGTCGGGTGGCTCGGCACGGTGGTCGCGTCGGACATGGGGCGAAAGTGTAGCCGGGGCCGGGACCCCTGACGCAACTCAACCTCAGGCGCCGGGACCCCTGACGCAACTCATCCTCAGGGGCCGTGACCCCTGACGACTTCATGCTTCAGGGGCCGGGCCCCCTGACAAAGTC
>JBEGNG010000117.1:0-5970 GCA_041182645.1 Planctomycetota bacterium | reverse complement strand
GCGTCCTTCGCGGGCATGGTTCTTGCGGCTGCCCGACGCACCGTCGTCACGCGCCCTGCTGCGCTCGCCCGCTGCGCGGGTGGATGCGGCCTTCGGAGCCGCATCGGCGGCGGTCGCGCTGCCGGTCGCGGATCCCGAGGATGCAGGCTTCGCTGCCGTGGCGGCATCCGCGGGAGCCTTCGTCGTGGCATCCTTGCCTGCGTCGGCCTTGCCGGTGCCGTCCTTGCCGGCGCCCGCGTCGGAGCCCGCGCCTGCCGACGGGGCGGCATCGGCCTTCTTCGCCTGTTCGTAGTCGGCGCTGCGGTAGTCGGTCTCGTAGAAGCCGCCGCCCTTGAAGATCACGGCCCCGCCGATGCCGATCTTGCGCTCGACCTTGCGCTTGCCGCACGCGGGGCACGTGCGCACCGGATCGGCCTTGATCGACTGGAACTGCTCGAACTCGTGCCCGCAGGCGCGGCATGCGTACTCATAGGTCGGCATGCATCACTCCGAGGGGCTGACGACGACCTTCGCGCTGCGCAGGATGTGGTCGCCGAGCCGGTAGCCCGACTGGAAGCACTGCACGATGCGCCCGGGCTTCACGCCCTCGGCGGGCTGCTGCATGACCGCCTGGTGGCAGTGCGGGTCGAACTCGTCGCCGCGCGCGGGATCGATGCGCACGATGCCGTGACGCTCGATCGCCTTCAGGAGCTCGGCGCGGAGCATCATGACGGCCGCCGCCAGCTTGGCCGGCTCCATCGTGGCCAGGTCCTGCGCGAGCGCGAGGTCCATGTTCTCCAGGACCGGGACGAGCGAGTTGGCGACCTGCGTGATCCCGGAACTGCGTGCGCGCGCCTCGTTCTCGACCGAGCGGCGCTGGATGTTCTGGACCTCGGCGAGGGCACGCAGGTAGGCATCCTGCTTGCGCGCGAGCTCGTCCTGCAGCGACTCGATGGTCGGGGCGGCGGGTTCGCCGGGGGTGGCATCGGGCTTGGGTTCGGTGGTGTCCATGCTCATGATCCCGTGAAGGTGTCCTTGATCTTGGCCCAGACGCTGCGCGAGCCCTCGTGCACGGGGTCGCCCTCGAGCTGGGCCAGTTCCGCGTAGAGCTCCCGCTGGCGTGCGTTGAGGTGTTCGGGGATGCGGATCGTGAAGCCCACCACGAGGTCGCCGCGGCGCGACGAGCGCAGGCTCGGCAGACCCCGATCGGGCACGCGCACGAGTTCGCCGTGCTGGGTGCCGGCGGGGACCTCGACCTGCACCGGGCCATCGAGCGACTCGATGTCGAGCGTGACGCCGAGCGCAGCCTGGGCCGGCGACAGGTCACGCGCCGTGATGAGTTCGTTGCCGTGGCGGGTGAAGGACTCGTGCTCGTTCACGCGCACCACCACATGCAGGTCGCCGCGTTCGCCCTGGCCCATCGGGCTTGCCTCGGGCGGCGGTGGTTCACCCTCGCCGGTGACGCGGATGACCTGGCCATCCTCGATGCCGGCGGGAACCTTGACCCGGAGGCTGCGCCGCTTGCTGATGCGGCCCTGGCCGCGGCAGTCGTCGCAGCGGTCGGTGATCACGGTGCCGCGGCCGCGGCAGCCGGGGCAGGTGTTGACCATGCGGAAGAGCCCGCCGAGGCCGATCTGCTCGACCTGGCCACGGCCGCCGCACGTGGTGCACTGCTTGGGCTTGGTGCCGGGCTTCGCGCCGCCGCCGCCGCAGGTCGCGCAGACATCGAGCCTGGAGAAGGCGACCTCGACGTCCTTGCCCGCCAACACGTCGACCAGGTCGATCTCGACCTGTTCCTCGAGGTCGTAGCCGCGCGCCGGACCACGGCGCGCCCGCTGGCGACCCCCGCCGAAGAGCTCGGCGAACATGTCCATGATGTCGTCCGGGCGCATCCGGTTGAAGTCGTGGCCCGGGGTGCCGCGCAGGCCCGCGTGGCCGTGCTGGTCGTAACGCGCACGGCGCTCGGGATCGCTGAGCACCTCGTATGCCTCGGCACACGCCTTGAACTCGGCCTCGGCCTGCGCATCGCCCGGGTTGCGGTCGGGGTGCCACTTCATGGCCAGGCGCCGGTACGAGCGCTTGATCTCGTCGCCGTTCGCCGTGCGCTCGACGCCCAGGACCTCGTAGTAGCAGCGCTCGACGGCCATCGTGCCTCCGCATCAGCCGCCGCGATGGACGGCCATGGAACTGAAACGGGGGGCCGGGGCCACGCGGGCCCGGGCCCCCCGAGACGCACACGTGATCAGTTGACGCCGCCCTCGACCGGGGTGGCGTCGTCCTTCAGCTCGGTGACGAGCACATCGGTCGTCAGCATGAGGCCGGCCACGCTCGCTGCGTTGAGCAGCGCGGTGGTGGCGACGAGCGACGGGTCGATGATGCCGGCCTTCACCAGGTCGGTGAACTCGCCGTTGCCGGCGTTGTAGCCGTAGCCGCCCTGGCCGGTGAGGACCTTCTCGATCGTGACGTCGCCGTCCTGGCCGGCGTTGGTCGCGATCTGCCAGCTCGGGGCGCGCAGCGCCTCGGCGACGATGTCGAAGCCGAAGGCCTCGTCACCATCGGCCTTCTTGCGGCCCGCCTTCACCGCGGCGATCGCGCGGAGGAAGGCCACGCCGCCGCCGGGCACGAAGCCCTCCTTCGCGGCTGCACGGGTCGCGTGCAGGGCGTCGTCGACGCGGTCCTTCTTCTCCTTCATGGCGATCTCGGTCGGGGCGCCGACGGAGATGATGGCCACGCCGCCGGTGAGCTTGGCCTTGCGCTCCTGGAGCTTCTCGCGGTCGTAGTCGCTGGTGCTGGCCTCGAAGAGCGCGTCGATCTGGGCGACGCGGGCCTCGAGTTCCTTCTTCTTGCCGGCACCCTCGACGATGGTGGTGTCGTCCTTGGTGACGACGACGCGACGGGCCTTGCCGAGCTCGCCGAGCGTGATGTCGGCCAGGTTGCGGCCGAGGTCCTCGCTGATGAAGGTGCCGCCGGTGAGCACGGCGATGTCGCCGAGCATGGCCTTGCGGCGGTCACCGAAGCCGGGCGCCTTGACGGCGCAGACCTGGAGGACGCCGCGCAGGCGGTTGACGACGAGCGCCGCCAGCGCCTCGTTCTCGACCTCTTCCGCGATCACCAGCAGCGGCTTGCCGTCGGTGGCGATCTTGTTGAGCAGCGGCAGCAGGTCGGGCAGGTTCGAGATCTTCTTCTCGAAGACGAGCACATACGCGTTCTCGAGCACGCACTCGGCCTTCTTCGGGTCGGTCATGAAGTAGGGCGACAGGTAGCCCTTGTCGAACGCCATGCCTTCGACGTAGTCGAGGGTGGTGGTGGCCGACTTGCCTTCCTCGACCTCGACCACGCCCTCGGCGCCGACCTTGTCGATCGCCTCGGCGATCAGCGAGCCGATCTCGGTGTCGTGGTTGGCGCTGACGGTCGCGACCTTCTGCAGGTCGGCCTTGCCGCGCACCTTCTGCGCCGAGCCGGTGATCGCCTCGGCGGCGGTGCGGGCGGCGGCGTTGATGCCCCGCTGCACGGCGACCGCGTTGGCGCCGCTGGCGATGAACTTGAGGCCGCCGTTGAAGATCGCGGCGGTCAGCACGGTGGCGGCGGTGGTGCCGTCACCCGCGACGTCGGCGGTCTTCTTCGCGACCTGCTGCACGAGCTTGGCGCCCATGTTCTGGAAGGGACCGGGCAGGTCGACTTCCTTGGCCACGCTCACGCCGTCCTTGGTGACGTGCGGGTTGCCGAAGGACTTCTGGATGACCACGTTGCGGCCGGTGGGGCCCATGGTGACGGCGACGGCCTGGGCGATCGCGTCGACGCCCTGCTTGAGCTCGGCGTGCGCCGCCGAGGAGAACTTCATCTGCTTCTGTGCCATGTGTTGGTTCCTTTGGGTTGCGGCTGGTTCAGCCTTCGATCACGCCGAGCAGTTCGCTCTCGCGGATGATGAGGTGCTTGACGTTCTTGATCTCGACCTCGGTGCCGGAGTACTTGCCGAAGAGGACGGTGTCGCCCTTCTTCACGGCGGGCTGCATGCGCTCGCCGGAGTCGAGCAGCTTGCCGGGGCCGATGGACACGACCTTGCCCTGCATGGGGCGTTCCTTGGCGCTCTCGGGGAGGAAGAGGCCGCTGGCGGTCTTGGTTTCGGCTTCGAGGGGCTTGACGACGAGACGGTCTTCGAGCGGACGGACGGTGGACATGGTGGTGTGCTCCTGGATGGTGTGTTCGGTGGTGGATGGTCGGGTGGGGTCGGCCGGGCTCAGAAGCCCATGCCGCCGCCGTGGTCGTGGTCATGGCCGTGGTCGTGGCCGGCGCCCTCGTCCTTGGGCTTGGGAGCCTCGACGATGATGCAGTCGGTGACGAGCAGCAGGCTCGCGACGCTCGCCGCGTTCTGCAGCGCGGTGCGGTCGACCTTGGCGGGGGTCAGCACGCCGTCCTTGAGCAGGCAGCCGTAGGTACGGGTGAGGGCGTTGAAGCCCTCGGTGCCCTTCATCTCGGTGACCTTGGCGACGACGACCGAGCCCTTCTCGCCGGCGTTGTCGGCGATCGTGCGCAGCGGCACGACGAGCGCCTCGCGCACGGCATCGACGCCGAACGCCTCGTCGCCCTCGAGCGAGTCGCGGAGCTTCTTCAGGGTCGGCACGGCGCGCACGAAGCTCGTGCCGCCGCCGGGGACGACGCCCTCGGCGACCGCGGCGCGGGTCGCGTGCAGCGCGTCCTCGATGCGGCCCTTCTTCTCCTTGAGCTCGGTCTCGCTGTGGGCGCCGACCTTGATCTGCGCCACGCCGCCGGCGAGCTTGGCCAGGCGCTCCTGGAGCTTCTCGCGGTCGTAGTCGCTGTCGGTGCGCTCGATCTCGGCGCGGATCTGGGTGCAGCGGCCCTCGATCGCCTTGGTGCTGCCGGCACCCTCGACGATGGTGGTGTTCTCGCTGGTGATCTCGAGCTTCTTCGCCTGGCCGAGCTGCTTGATCTCGATCTTGTCGAGCTCGATGCCGAGGTCCTTCATGATGGCCGTGCCGCCGGTGAGGACCGCGATGTCCTCGAGCATGGCCTTGCGGCGGTCGCCGTAGCCGGGCGCCTTGACGGCGCAGACGTTGAGCACGCCGCGCATCTTGTTGATGACGAGCGCGCTGAGGGCCTCGCCGGTGACGTCCTCGGCGATGATGAGCAGCGGACGCTTGGCGGCGACGACCTTCTCGAGGAAGGGCACCAGCTTGGTGATCGAGTCGATCTTGTCCTCGTAGACCAGGACCAGCGCCTTGTCGAGCGTGGTGGTCATCTTCTCGACGTTGGTCACGAAGTTCGGGCTCAGGTAGCCGCGGTCGAACTGCATGCCCTCGACGACGTCGACGTAGGTCTCGAGGCCCTTGCCTTCCTCGACGGTGATGACGCCGTCCTTGCCGACCTTCTCGAAGGCATCGGCCATGATGGCGCCGACTTCCTCGTCGTTGTTGGCGCTGATCGCGGCGACGGCGGCGATGCCGCCCTTGATCGAGCTGACCGGCTTCGCCATGTCGCGGATCGTCTCGGTGACGCTGCTGACGGCCTTGCGCATGCCGCGCGCGACGGCGTTGGCATCGGCGCCCGAGGCCACGTAGCGCAGGCCGCACCGGAAGAGCGCCTCGGCGAGCACGGTGGCGGTGGTGGTGCCGTCGCCCGCGTCATCGCTGGTCTTGCTGGCGGCTTCCTTCACGAGCTTGGCGCCCATGTTCTCGACCTTGCAGCGAAGCTCGATCTCCTCGGCCACGCTCACGCCGTCCTTGGTGACGGTGGGGCCGCCCCAGCTCTTGTCGAGGACGGCGTTGCGGCCGCGCGGGCCGAGCGTGCTCTTGACGGCGTGGGCGAGCTTCTCGACGCCGGCCAGAAGGCTCTTGCGGGCGTCCACATCAAAGGTCAGTTCTTTCGCTGCCATGGTTCAGGTTCTCCAGTTGGGTGGTCCGTGCGCGGGGGGAGCCCGCGACCGGTGCGACCTAGCAATCTGCGTGCCAAAGGGCACGAATTCGCTGTGGAGCA